>DATFCF010000818.1:0-18385 GCA_035253445.1 Mycobacterium sp. | reverse complement strand
AAGGACCCGTCGTCCGGGGCCGCGCCGTCGAATTGGTTTCCGTTCTCGGCAACCGCTCACGGATGCTGCCCGCGCTGGTCGGTGACGGCGTCGAGGTGCTGGCCTCGCGGGTTAGTCAGCGCCCGATCCGTAGGGCCGGGTGAGGATTTCCAAGTAGTGCCCGACGGGATCGAGGAAGTACACACCGCGGCCCCCGTCGTTGTGGTTGATCTCCCCGGGCTGCGTGCACATCGGATCGGCCCAGTGATCCAAATCCCACGAGCGGATGCGCCCGTAGATCGCATCGAACTCGTCCTCGGACACCAGGAATGCGTAGTGCTGTGGGTGGATCTCTTCACCGTCGGCGACGTCGGCGTAGTCGAGCGTGACGCCGTTGGCGACGTCCACCATCATGAAGTGAGCCCACAATGTCGGGCTCGGCAGGTCGAACAGTTCGGTGAGGAATGTCGCCGATTGCTTCTTGTCCTTCGCGGCGACGATCGTGTGGTTGAAGGTAATGGCCATGAATGACCCCTATGTGCTTCGGCGCCTCCATGCCTGACGCAGTCCGCCACCAGCACGCGACGCTATTGCCAGGATAGAGGCGTGGCCGCTGTACGCGTATTGACCGGACCGAGGTTGACCCTGCGGGCACCTCGGATCGAGGACGCCGCTGTGCTGTTCGAACGGATCGCTTCCGATCCGGAGGTGACGCGCTATCTGGCGTGGCCCACGCATCCCGATGTCGCCGAGACACGCAGGGTCATCACCGAGCTGTTCAACGTCGGTACCGAGCGCACCTGGCTCATCGAGCGAGAAGGCGAGCCGATCGGGTTGTGCGGTTGGCGGCCCACTTCCGGCCACGCCGTCGATATCGGGTACTGCCTAGGCCGTCGCTGGTGGGGCCACGGTCTCATGTCGGAGGCCGTTGGCCTGCTGCTGGAGGATGTGCAGCGCGATCCGTCCGTGTATCGAGTGTCGGCGTACTGCCATGTCGACAACACCGCGTCGGCGCGGGTGCTGGAACATAGCGGACTGGTGCTCGAGGGGCGGCTTGTGAGATACGGCATGTTTCCGAACATCAGCCCCGAGCCGCAGGACTGCCTGCTGTTCGCCAAGGCGCTCAGGTAACCACGCCGCGCACCGCCCATGCGCGGCCGCGAAGCGTGAAGCCCCTGTTCCCGAACCGGTTGCGCAGCCTGGATTGCAGAGCGTGCCTGTCGGATTCCGCCAACGAGGCCACGTAGACACCCGCCGGACCTTGGGCGTTCAAAAAGGGCTGCCAGTAGTCGTCGAAAGACGAGAACTCCATGTCAATGGTCAACGGCTGATCATCGACATCGCGCAGCCTGTGGTCGCGCCACAGTTCGGCGAGCGCGTCGCGTGTGCACAGCGGCATGTGCCGCTCGTCGCGCGGTGCCGCGGCCGGGGCCAGCGCGACGGCTTCATCCCAGAACGCGTGGAGCATCTCCATGCCGTCGCCGTAGTCCCATACCGCGGCGGCCACGACACCGCCGGGCCGTGTCACTCGAATCATCTGATCAAGCGCGACTGCCGGGTCGGACACGAAGTTCAGCACCAGCATCGACAGCGTGCGGTCGAATGTGCTGTCGGAGAAGGGCAGGGCCGATGCGTCCCCGACCTCGAACCGTACGCGTTCGTTCTCGGCATGCTCTTTTGCGTATCGAACGTAGTCGGCCGAACGCTCGACGCCCGTCACTTGCGCGGACGCGATGGCCGACACCGCGAGCGACAGCGCGCCGGTGCCCGACCCCACGTCGAGCACGAGGTCGCCGCGGACTACCTGGGCGAATTCCACGAACTTCGGTGCGAGCCGACGGCTCCACCGGCCCATGAACTGCTCGTAGCCATCTGCTTCCGAGAACATGGTGCGATCAGGCTAACTCCGCGGGCGTGATACGAAGAGTGCATGTCGTTCGACGTGCGCGACCTGGCGGTTCCGGTGTTCGTCGCGCCGATGGCCGGTGGGCCGTCGACACCTGAGCTGGCAGCCGCAGGCACCAATGCCGGCGGCCTCGGGTTCGTCCCGGCGGGGTACTTGACGGCCGAGACGTTCGCCGATCGCATCGCCGCGACGCGCCGGCTCGCGACGGGACCGCTCGGCGCCAATCTGTTTGTGCCGCAACCCAGCGCGGCCACTCCCGCCGCGATCGAGGCCTACACTGCCGCGCTGGCCCCTGAGGCGCAGCGGTACGGTGTTGAGCCCGGCGAACCCCGATTCGACGACGACGCTTGGCCGGCGAAGCTGGACGTGCTGCTCGATCTGCGGCCGGAGGTGGTGTCATTCACGTTCGGCCTGCCGAGTGCGGACGAATGCCGGCGGCTGCGCGATGCCGGCATCACGACGGTCGGCACCGTCACCACACTGGGGGAGGCGCAAGCGGCGGCCGCGCTGGGTGTCGAGGCGCTGGTGGTGCAGGGCCCGTCGGCCGGTGGCCATCGCGGAACGTTCGACCCAAGCGCGCAACCGTCGGCCGAACCGCTTGACCAACTACTGGCCGCGGTGACTGCGGAAGTCGATATCCCGGTGATCGCCGCGGGCGGGCTCGTTACCGCCGACGACGTGCACCGCTTGCTGCGGGCCGGCGCGGTCGCGGCGCAACTCGGTACGGCGTTTTTGCTGGCCGACGAAGCAGGCAGCAGCCCTGTGCACCGCGCCGCGCTTCGGGATCCGCAGTTTACCGAAACCGTTGTCACCCGGTCGTTTTCCGGCCGTTACGCGCGCGGGCTGCGCAACAGGTTCATCGACGAGCACGAGGCTGAGGCGCCGTTCGGCTATCCGGAGGTGCACTATCTGACCAGCCCGCTGCGCGCCGCGTCGGTACGCGCAGGTGATCCTCACGGCGTCAACGTGTGGGCAGGCGCGGGATTCCGCAAGGTCAAGGCCGCTCCGGTGGCCGAGATCATCAGCAGCCTCACCTAGCTTCCACCGAACGTTCCGTACCGCTCGAAAAATCGCCGGAATTTCGAGCGGTACAGAACGGTCGGGCACAAATCACCCTGGCGAATTTCAGCCACCAGTCAGGTTCGGGCTGGGATCATGACAACCGGGATGCGATTACTGGTGGTCGAGGACGAGCAGCGGCTCGCGGCGGGCCTGCGAAAAGGTCTCGAGGCTGAGGGTTTCGCCGTTGATGTCGTGTACAACGGCACCGACGGCATCTGGATGGCGCGCGAAAACCCTTTCGACGCCATCATTCTCGATGTCATGCTGCCCGGCGCCAACGGCTACCAGGTATGCCGGACGTTGCGCAGCGAGGGCAACTGGACCCCGATCCTGATGTTGACCGCAAAGGACGGTGTCTGCGACGAGGTCGAGGGTCTGGACACCGGCGCCGACGACTACTTGGCCAAACCGTTTTCGTATGCTGTGCTGATCGCGCGGCTGCGGGCGCTGCGCCGCCGCGGAGTGCACCCGCGGCCGACTGTGGTCGAGGCCGGTGATCTCCGATTGGTCCCGGCGACGCGGCGGGTGTGGATTCAAGGCGATTCTCTCGATCTGACCAGGCGCGAGTTCTCGATCCTTGAGTACCTGCTGCGCCATCCCGACGAGGTCCTGTCCAAACGCGACATCCTTTCCCACGTCTGGGATTTCGACTTCGACGGTGATCCCAACATCGTCGAGGTGTACGTGCGCAGACTGCGGACGAAGCTGCGCCGGCCCGACGATCGACCGGTGATCGAGACCGTTCGGGGCGTCGGATACCGGCTGGTCGCCACAGGTGATTAGACGTTTCGCGACGATCCGTGCAATCACCACAGCGGTGGCCACGGTTGTCGTGGCGATTGCCCTCGCGGTCGGCGCGACCGCGCTGATCGCCGCATTGCGCCAGACGTTGATCGACGAGGTTGGCGAGGCTGGTAGGGCACAGGCCGGTGACGTCGTGCGTCAACTCGAGGCCGGCAAGGCGCCCGTTCTCAAGGTGGCCGTCGGCGACGAGCAGCTGATTCAGGTGATCACGCCGGCAGGCGCGGTCGTCGCATCCAGCCCCAACATCGCTGGCGCCCCCGCGGTGGCGCGTCTGACGCCGGGGCAATCCGTGCAGGTGGTCACCCCGCTCGACGACGACGAATTCGTCGCGGTGGCCGAAGGCGCTCGGACGCCGGAGGGCTTGAGAATCGTCGTCGTGGCTCGGGCGCTGGTCGAGGTACTCGACGCCACCACGGTCGTGACACGGCTGCTGATCATCGGGCTGCCGGTGTTGCTGGTGGTCGTCGCGATCACCACGTGGTTCTCGGTGGGCCGCGCCCTGGCGCCGGTGGAGGCGATTCGGCGCGAAGTCGACGAAATCTCAGCTGCGCAGCTACACCGCCGGGTGCCTCAACCCGCCGCCGACGACGAGATCGGCCGGCTCGCGGCCACCATGAACCGCATGCTCGCGCGGCTGGAGAGTGCGCGAAACAGCCAGCGCCGCTTTGTCTCCGACGCGTCGCATGAGCTGCGCTCGCCGATCACCACCATCCGCCAGCACGCCGAGGTTGTGGTCGCCCATCCGGACCGGACGACCGCCACGGAGCTCGCCGAGGTCGTGCTGGCCGAGCAACGACGGATGCAGCGGTTGGTCGAGGATCTGTTACTGCTGGCCAGGGCAGACGAGCAAGTGCCATTCGCTCGTGCGCCTGTTGACCTCGATGACTTGGCATTCGAGGAGGGGCATCGACTCCGCTCGGCCACCTCGTTGCGAGTCGACACGTCGAAAGTGGGCGCGGCGCGTGTGCACGGCGACGTCGACGCGTTGCGTCGAGTGCTGCGCAACCTCGGTGAGAACGCCGCCCGTCACGCGTCGAGTCGCATCGACATCGCTTTGGCTGATCGCGGCGGCGACGTCGTGCTGACCGTCGACGACGACGGGCAGGGCATTCCCGAACCCGAACACGACCGGGTGCTTGGGCGCTTCGTCCGGCTCGACGAGGCGCGATCGCGCGACGACGGCGGCAGCGGCCTTGGCCTGTCGATCGTCGATGAAGTAGCCCGTGCGCACGGCGGCTCCATAAAGATCGAACAATCCCCGCTCGGCGGCGCCCGCATCCGGGTGAGATTTCAGGCTGATGTCAGCTAGTGCGGCGCAGTCTGTTGGCCATGAACATCAAACGCTTTGGAATCGCGACGGCGACGGCGACGGCCGCGGCGGCGGTCGCGCTCGGTGCGGGTATCGCGTCGGCTCAACCCGACGACGGTGAGGGCACGCCGATCACCGGCGAGGCGCTGACGAAGGCCAGCCAGGCGGCGCTGGCGTTCACCGGCGGTGGAGCCGTCACCGGCACCGAGGTGGGCGACGAGGAGAGCCTCTACGAGGTGGAGGTGACGCTCGCCGACGGCAGCCAGGTCGACGTCCAGCTCGATCAGAACTTCGTGGTGGTCGGTGACAAGACCGACCCGCCGGGTGCCGACAATGAGCCCGACGGCGACGGAAACTAGGCCGACGGTGCGTGCCGCGGCCGGCCGCTGGCTCGTCACGATGTCGATCGTCTCCGCTTTCGGCGTCGCGTGCGGCGCCGGTCCGGCGCCGTCGGCAGCGGACTGCATCTACGCGGTCGAAGAATCCGGCGCCACCACCGATACCTGCCTTCCCGTCGCCCCCGACAGTGAGCGCGTCGATACGGAGACGCCGACGTTTTCCAATCCCACCTCGATCACGAACCCATTGCATCCGACAAGCGTTGTGCACCAGACGATTTACGGCGGACACGTCGACGGCAAGCCGTTCCGGACGGAAGTGAGCCTGCTGCCGGGAACCGAGCCGATCACCTGGCGAGGGAGCACGATCGACACCGCGATCATCCAGTACGTCGCGTATTTGGACGGCCGGATCCACGAGGTGGCGCTTGACTGGTACGCGCAGGCCGACGACGGCTCGGTCTGGTACTTCGGCGAGGATGTCTTCAATTACGAGGACGGAAAGGTCGCAGACACCAAGGGGACGTGGATCGCCAACGAGACGACGCCGGCCGCGATGATCATGCCCGCCCAACCACGCTTCGGAGACGTGTATCGCCCGGAGAACGCACCTGGGGCCGTCTTCGAGGAGGTGCGCGTGGACAAGGTCGACCAGCAACTGGCCGGTCCCAGCGGAAAGATCACTGGCGCAATAGAAGTCAACGAGCTCCACATGGACGGCACGCGGGAGGGCAAGGTGTTCGCCCCTGGCTACGGTGAGTACTCGACCGGCACTGCGGCCGGCGACCTGGAAGCGGTATCGCTGGCGTCACCAACCGACCGCAGGCCGGGCGCGGCGCCGGCAGAATTTGCGATCCTGGCGACGGCGGTCAGCGCCGTCTACGAGGCCGCCACCGGCAACGACAACGGCAGCCTGAATCCAGCCGTTGTGGCACTCGGCACGTCGTGGGAGACCGTGCGCGTCAAGGGGATTCCCCCGCAGATGGCGTCGCAGATGCGAGTGGACATCGACGCGCTCAACGCCGCGATCGACGAGGACGATCGTGAGGCTATACATTCCGCCGTACTGCGTATTGCGCAGAACGAACTCGATCTGCGACTGCTGCACGGGCGAATCGTTGACGTCGACCTGGATCGGTTGGCGTTGTGGGCGCGCCAGCTTCCGGTCGACGTCGCCGACGGCGACACCGGTTTGGTGCTGGCCAACGTCGCAGCGTTGGAACGGGTGTGGGAACGCACCAAGCACGGCGTTGAGCTGGCGGCACCGGTGGACTCGGCGCTGGGTGAGCTGCACCAGGCCGCCGAGGACGAAGTCCTGCCTGCGGTCGAGCGGGCAGCAGCATCGCTGAGTCAGGCGATCTCGGCCCTGCGCACCCGCTGACCCGGATAGCGTCGGCACCATGCCGACGCTCAACCGGCGCGGGTTCACGCTGTCCGTCAGCGCGCTGGCGGCCGCGACCCTGCTCCCGGGCTGCCGCAGTTTAAGCGACGAGATTGGAGAGGACGTCGTGGTTGTCGGCGCCGGCTTCGCGGGCCTCGCGGCGGCGCGGCGGCTGGCCGACGATGGCGTGCGCGTGACGGTTCTCGAGGCGCACGACCGGATCGGCGGCCGGGCGTGGACCGATACCTCGCTGGGCGTCCCAATCGATCTCGGCGCGGCGTGGATTCACGGCACCGACGGCAACCCGCTGGTGGACCTTGCCGCCGAAGCAGGGGCACGGACTGTGGAGACCGACTTCTACGACGCGCTGTTGTTCGACGAGCAGGGTGTGGTTGACGCCTCAGCCGTGCAGGCTGCTTTCGAGGCATGGGGCGAAATCGTCGAGGAGATTGAAACGCTGAGCGAAAACGCCGGCGACAAAGCGTCGGTCGCGGACGGCCTCGCCGAGGTCGCGGACCTCGATAACCCGCTGATTGCCTGGAACGTCAGATCGAGCGTCGTGACCGAGTACGCTGCCGATCCCGGCAATCTGGCACTCAAGTGGTTCGGCCGCGAAGGGGAACTCGACGGGCCGGATCTCATCCTCCCGGGTGGTTATGCGCAGCTGGCCCAGCATCTCGCACGCGGCCTCGACATCCGGCGAGGCGCCGAGGTCACGCGCATCGCCCACGACGGCACCCGGGCGCAGATCGACACTTCGCAGGGCGCGGTCACCGCCGACTGGGTGATCGTCACGGTCCCGCTCGGAGTGCTCAAGGCGGGGACGATCGTCTTCGACCCGCCGCTTCCTGAGACGAAGCGACGGGCGATTGAGCGGCTCGGGTTCGGTGTCCTGAACAAGGTCGTTCTCGCGTTCGAGGACCCCTTCTGGCCAGAATCCGCGGACATGTTCGGACTCGTCGGCCGGGAGCAACCGGTCGCCGATGTGCTCAACGGCCTCTCGTTCGCGGGCGCACCAGTGCTTGTGGCGTTGCGTGGTGGCGATGCCGCGCGGTCGCGCGAGGCGCTCTCCGATCGGGAGGCGATCGGAGAAGTGCTCACAGCGATGGATGCTCCTGAGCCGACAGGGGCACTCGTCACCCGCTGGGCGGCTGATCCCTACGCCCGCGGCTCCTACAGTTTCCTCGCCGTCGGCTCGAGTCCGGCGGACCTGCGCGCACTCGCCGAACCGGTAAGCGAGCGGCTGCTGTTCGCGGGCGAGGCAACCCACGAGGCGTTCTTCGCCACCGTCCACGGCGCGTACATGAGCGGTCTGCGTGAAGCGGAGCGGATCCTGGGCTGAGCAGACGCAGAATCGCACGATTCCGTGCTGCAGAGTGCAATTCTGCGTCTGCTCGCGCGAAAACTAGCGCAGATCGTCGATGACCACGTCGCCGTTCTCCGAGCGGGCGGTGACGACCGCGGCGGCCTTCTCCCGATCGGTCGCCTGCGGCACTCGCACCGTCGTGTCGCCGTTGTCCGTGCTCGCGTTCACCACGTAGGGGCCACGCGCCGGCAACGCGACGATCACGTCGCCATTGTCACTGGTGACCTCCACGGTGCGCGGCGCGGCTTCGGAGAAGTCCACCTTGATGTCGCCGTTATCGGTAGTGGCACTGAACGATTCCGGCACCGAGATCGGGTCGCGGGTCACCACGTCGCCGTTGTCGGTGTAGATCTCGATGCGCCGCGCGGACCCGCTGAGAATCACCTCGCCGTTGTCGGTCCGAGCGATGAGTTGATCGAGGTCGGCCTGGGCGAGCACAATTCCGTTGTCTTGTTGGGTCGTCACCGACAACCTGCGGGCGAGCTCCGGCGGCAGCACGAGCGTGATCTGGCCGGCGCGGCCCCAATCCATGAACATTGACCCCTCAGCGCTGATCGTCACCCGCGCGTTCGGGCCATCTGCATTGACCACCAACGGGTTTGCACCCGCGCGGGTCGAGTTCACCATGCGCAGGTCGGCGCGGGGCTCGCGAGCATCCCGGTCGGTGGTGATCCGGACCGCGATGGGCACAGACCCGGTGTCCACGGTCAACGAGCGCATCGTCGTCGGCAGCGGTTTGGAATCGGTGATCACCCGGAAGCTGCTGATGCCCCATGCGACCGTGGCAAGCGATATGACGGCCCCCACCACCAGCACCGCCGCGGCGACGATGAGCGTTATGCGGACCGCGGTGCGTCCGCCAGGGGAGATTGGCGGCGGCGGGGTGGTCGGCGCCGGTGGTGGGGGAGCAATGATGGTCACAATCAAAACCCTTCCGGTGGTTTACGACTCGAGGAAGCGCAGCACCGCCAGCACGCGGCGGTTCTCGGTCTCGTCGGGAGCCAGATCCAATTTGGTGAAGATCGACGCGATGTGCTTTTCGGCCGAGCCGACAGAGATGTGCAGCGCCGACGCGATCGCCGAGTTCGTCTTGCCCTCGGCCATCAGCTGCAGCACTTCGTGCTCGCGCGGGGTGAGTTGATCGAGTGCGCTGCGGCGATGTGAGCGCACCAGAATCTGTGAAACCACCTCGGGATCAAGCACCGTGCCACCTGTGCCGACGACCCCGACGGCGTCGAGGAAGGCGGGCACATCGGCCACCCGGTCCTTGAGCAGGTATCCGAATCCCTTTGTGTCCGAGGCGATCAGCTCCGCGGCGTAGCGCTCCTCGACGTAGTGCGACAGCACCAGCACCGCCGACTCCGGATTCTGACTGCGCAGCAGCGCCGCGGCCCGGATGCCTTCGTCGGTGAAGGTCGGGGGCATCCGTACGTCCACGATCGCCAGGTCCGGACGCTTGTCGTTGACCAGCCGCAGCAAGTTGGTGGCGTCGGGCACCCCGGCGACCACCTCATGACCGGCGTCGGTGAGGATGCGCTCGATGCCTGCCCGCAGCAGCGCGGAGTCCTCGGCGATCACGACGCGCATGGCAGCACCGCGGTCACGATCGTCGGGCCGGTGGCCGGGCTGGTCACGCTGAAGGTGCCGTGTGCGGCTCGCACCCGTTCCGCCAACCCGCGCAGGCCGGTGGCGTTCTCGTCGTTGGTGATCTCGGCACCGCCGCTGCCGTCGTCGAATATCGAGACGTGCAGCTGGTTCGCCGACTCGTCGAGCCGCACCGTGACCACCGCCTGCGTGGCGTTCGCGTGTTTGGCGACATTGGTCAACGCCTCGGCGACAACGAAGTAGGCGACGGACTCGACCTCGTCGGGTAACCGGCGGGGCAGGTGAAGGTCGATCGTCGTCGGCACTCCGGTGATTTGCGAGCGCTGCACCACCGACGACAGCGCGGCGTCGAGCCCGCGGTCGGACAGGATCGTGGGCGCGATACCGCGCACCACATTGCGCAGCTCGACGAGCGCGCTCTTGGCGTCGTCGTGTGCCTCGGCGATCAGCGTCTTGGCCGTTGGCAGGTCGGTATCGAGTTTGGTCTGCGCCAACCCGATCGTCATGGCCAGCGACACCAGCCGCGGCTGCACGCCGTCGTGTAGGTCGCGCTCGATGCGGTGACGTTCGGTCTGCGCCGAGGACACCGCGCCCTGCCGGGCATCGGCAAGAGCGCTGACCTGGTGTTGGAGCGCGGCCGTCGGAGAGGGAGACAGCAACCAACGGTCGATCACCGCGTCGAGCGCCGGCGCGAAGATCAGGATCGCGACGGCCGCAACGACCGCCACGGCGGCCAGCAGCCAGGCCAGCGGCGGCGACAGGAAGGACAGGCCGGCGTCGACGTCGCTCTGCTGGATCGCCATCGCGGCCGCCGGACCCAGGAACGCGAACGCCAGCAGCGCAAACGCGATCGAGGTGACCACCATGTCGTACGTCATCCGCAGGTAGTGGTGTGCCGCGGCCTTCCAGAACCGTGCGCTGCTGATGTCCAGCCACAGCTGGTGCAGCCAGCGCTGGAAGCCGGTGTAGTGCGAAAGCCGGCGGGGCGGGACCCCGATGCCAAGGCCGAACACCGCCTCGCTGCGCAGGCGTTCGACCCATTCCACACCGCGCATCACGTAGATGAACACCACCCCGGCGAGTACGAATCCAATGCCGGAGGGGATGGAGGAGACGCCAATGATCAAGATTGTCAAGGGAATCCAGTACCACACCAGGCCGATCGCGGCGCCGGTGATCATCGACGCCGTCGGCACCACACCGATGTTGCGTCGTGGGAGCGCGACGGCCGGTTGTTCGGCGGCTATCGGCTCCGTACTGGCGTCTGGACTTGTGTCGGTGACTGCGACCATGCCATCAACCTATGGACCTGGGGCGCTTAGCGACACAGCGTTTTCCCGAGAACCTGGCGGGGGATATCCCCCGGCTCAGTAAGGTCAACGCCGATATGACGACTACAGACCGGCATCCGCTGAGCTATCTGGGCCCGAACTGGTTCGCATCGGTCATGGGAACGGGGATCGTCGCCACCGCGGCGGCGAGCCTGCCCGTGCACGTGCCGGGCCTGCGGCTGTTCGCCCTGATGGTGTGGGTGGTGGCCGCGGTGTGGCTGGTCATCCTCATCGTCGCGGTGGGTGCGAACTGGCTGCGGCACCCGACGATAGCCCGCAGCCACGCGCGCAACCCGCAGATGGCGCACTTCTACGGGGCGGCCCCGATGGCGCTGCTCACCGTCGGCGCGGGAGCGATCCTCGTCGGCAAGGACTTGATCGGCGAACGCGCCGCCGTCGACCTGGACTGGATTCTGTGGACCGCGGGAACGCTTGGTGGGCTGTTCACCGCGATGAGCATCCCGTACCTGATGTTCACGCAGTACAGGGTCGAGGCCGACGCGGCCTTCGGTGGATGGCTGATGCCCGTCGTTCCGCCGATGGTGTCGGCGGCCACCGGGGCACTGCTGATCCCGCACATGGCACCCGGCACCGGCCGCCAGACCATGCTGTACGGCTGCTATGCGATGTTCGGGCTGTCGCTCGTCGCGTCACTCATCATCATCACGATGGTGTGGAGTCGCCTCGCGCACTACGGCACCTCAGGTACCGCGCGGGTGCCGACGCTATGGATCGTCCTCGGTCCGCTTGGCCAATCCATCACGGCCGCAGGACTTCTGGGGACGAACGCGGCCCTGGCTGTCGAACCGGGTCTGGCAAACGGCATGGCGGTCTTCGGGATTCTGTTCGGAGTGCCGGTCTGGGGTTTCGCCGTGTTGTGGATTGCATTGGCCACTGCGCTGACGGTGCGCACCCTGCGGCGTGGGATGCCGTTCGCGCTGACGTGGTGGAGTCTGACGTTCCCGGTAGGCACATTCGTCACCGGCACTACGCAGCTGGCGGTGCATACCGGATTGCCGGCATTTCGTGTCGCGGCCGCCATCGCCTACGTCGGACTGCTCGGCACGTGGTGTCTTGTCGCGGTGCGGACGTTCCGCGGCGGATTGCGTGGCAGCTTGTTCGTGCCGCCACCCGCGGGTCCGGTCAAGGCGCACAAGGATTGACTCGCCGGCTCCGCGACGGGACCCACGCGCCGCGGTCGTCCAGGTAGCGTGAACAAGTAACACGTACTCACCGAAGAGGTGCCGGTGCAGCCACAACTCCTGCCTCCCAACGTCGTACCGCACTGGTATGCGGGCGGGCCGGCGTTGGCCGCCTGGCGCGGCCTGCCGCCGGTGGGCGAACGCTCGCCAGAGGAGTGGGTGGGCGCGACCGTCGCGCGCTTCGGCGAGCCGGACCTCGGGCCCGCCCGGCTGGCCGACGGCACCTTGCTGGGCGACGCAATCCGCGCCGACCCCCTCTCTTGGCTCGGCCGCGACAACGGAGAACCGGGGGACACCGGTGTGCTGGTCAAGCTTCTGGATGCCGGACAGCGACTGCCCGTGCACGTGCATCCCACCCGGGAGTATGCCTCGCGGCACCTCGGATGTGCCTACGGCAAGACCGAGGCGTGGTACGTCCTTGAAGCCGACAGCGACGCCGCGGTGTGGGTCGGGTGGCGCGAGCAGGTCGACCAAAGCCGGCTGACGAGGCTGGTCGAGGCGCAGGATGCCGGGGCCATGCTGGCACTCATGCACCGGATCCCGGTGCGGCCGGGCGACAGCGTCCTCGTGCCCGGCGGCACCCCGCATGCGATCGGGGCGGGCATCTTGCTCGTGGAGGCACAGGAGCCCACCGATCAATCAATCCTGCTGGAGCGCGCCAACACGACAGCCTCCGACGAGGAAGTCTTTCTCGGCCTTACCCGGGATGTGGCGCTGTCGGTGGTGGAGACCTCGGCGATCACCGACGTCTCCGCGCTGACCCGGCACACCGGTGCCCACGTTGCCGGCCTGGTGCCGGTGCTACCCCCGCAGGCCGAGCCGTACTTTCGAATGGAATTGCTGACGCCGGGCGCCGACGTGGCTGCCGGGTTCGCCGTCGCCGTCGTGCTGTCTGGGGCCGGAGCGCTGACCGCTACGCACAGCGAGCCCGTCCACGTCGAAGGCGGTCAGACCCTCGTCGTCCCCGCGGCCTGCGGTGACTGGCACGTCGACGGCGACGTTCGGCTGCTCGTCTGCCGCCCTGGCACCACCTGGCCACCGGAGCGCACCCCAAGTAGCACGTCTACTTCGGCGCGGTGAGTTCCAGCGCGATGTTGTCGGGGTCGCGGAATTCGAGGATGTAGGACGGACCGATGTCCTTGACGGGTTCGTGCTCGATGCCGAGGTCATCGAGATGCTTTGCAGCTGCTTCTAATTCGTCTTTGGTCGCAACGGTGAACGCGAGGTGGTCAAGGCCGCAGCGGTCTTCGTTGAACCTGTCGCTTGCGACGGGACGCAGCCCGATCAGGCCGTTGCCGACACGGTAGATCACGCCGCCGAACAAGAAGCCGAGCGCTTCGCGGGTGGCGTCGTCGGCGTCTTCGGGATGCTCCAACAGGACCGGCCAGCCGAAGACGCTGTCGTAGAACTGTCGAGAGCGTGCGATATCGGTGACGGTGAGCCGGACGTGCGCGATCGAGGTGGTCGTGATGGCCATGCGATTCATCGTGCCAGCAGCCCCGGCGATGAGTTTTCGGACGCCCCCCGGTCTGTCTTGGCATCACCATCAACTCGTCAGCAAGGAGCACCACCATGAGCGTTATCGCCACCGACACCGTCAACCCGAGTGCGGCACATCGTCCTGCGAAGTCGCGGACACGCACGACCGGAATCGTCATCAGCGCGTTGGTCATCGCATTTCTGGCCTTCGACGCGGCCGGCAAGCTCGCCGGCGCGCCGCAGGTCAAGGAGGGTACGCAGGACCTCGGATTCCCCGTCGGCCAAGCGCTGATCATGGGCATCGTGCTGGCCGCCTGTGTGGTGGTGTACGCGATCCCGCGCACCGCAGTGCTTGGCGCGCTTGGCATTACCGCATATCTGGGTGGTGCGGTCACCGCCAATATGCGCGTCGAGTCGCCGTTGTTCTCCCACACGTTGTTCGCGGTGTATCTCGGTGTGCTGATGTGGGTTGGTCTGGCCATGAGGCGCCCCGAACTGCTGAAGGTCGTCGGGATCCGTCGGGGCTAGCCGCTACGGCTCGTCGGGATCGATCACGGGCATCGGTGCGGTCGGAACCTCGGCCACCGCCATCTTCGCCGCGGAGTCGGTGGGAATGACGTCGCGGGACAGCGCCGCAAGGGCCCGGTCGGTCCCGACGTCGTGGGCGGCGCGTTCGCTGAGCAGCCAGCGGATCTCCAGCAGGTCGCAGTAGGCCTGGATGGGTGTGCCGGTACGCCCGGCGGCGGCGTGTGCGCGGTGCATCTCCGGCGTCGCGACCTCCATCACCCACAGCCGGGCGGCGGTCGATTCGTCGACGTCGTGGCCCGCCTCGCGGCACAGCTGGGCCTGATAGGTGTGCAGGTCTCCGAGCAGGATGCCGGCCTGACCTTCTCCGACGTCTAGTCCGGTGAGGTCGTGCAGGCGCTGAGCGTGGTAGCGGCGGTCGCCGACGGCGACATGCAGCTGCAGCTGGTCGGTTTCCGACGCGACCGGGCGCAGGGCGATCTCGTCGACGGCGAACCCGAGCTCATTCAGCCGGCGGATGGTGCCCTCGACGCGGTATCGGTCGGCGATCGCGAATACCGGCTCGGCGTGCAGGATCTGCCAGAGCTGCTCGTAGCGCACTTGAATGCCCTGGGCTTCGTCGATCAACGTGTCTTCGAGTTCGCCGCTGTTCAGCTGCTCGGCCAGATCGACCATTCCGGCTGCGACGTTCTCGACGAGGATCTCCATGTCGTACGCGCGTTGGCCGTCGGACAGCGTCGGATGTACCTCGCTGGTTTCGGCGTCGACCAGCGATGCCTGCAGGATCTGTCCGTCACGGGAGAACAGTGTGTTGGCCAGAGAGCAGTCGCCCCAGAACACGCCGTGGCGATGCAGCTCGAC
This sequence comes from Mycobacterium sp., assembly GCA_035253445.1. Classification (GTDB taxonomy): domain Bacteria; phylum Actinomycetota; class Actinomycetes; order Mycobacteriales; family Mycobacteriaceae; genus Mycobacterium. The sequence goes on along the minus strand of DATFCF010000818.1, from coordinate 3,237 downwards.
CATCAGATTGGCCATCGCGTCGAAAAGCCGCGCACGGTGTTTGGGCTGATCGGGCGGTAGCCGCTTGAACAGGCGCCGGTATTGCCAGGAGCCATCGAGATAGCGGGTCAACAGCAGCGAGGTGTCGAATTCGGGCTGGCGCACCAGTCCGGCCGCGCGAACCGCCGGCAGGCCCATGTCTTCGAGCCGGCGCAACACCGCGTACTCCTTGTCGGAGATTCGGGACGGCATGTCCTTGACCGCCCAGAGTGCACCGTCGGCTTCCACGAACTTGACCAGGTGGCGGCTCGGGCCAACGGCGATGTCGCGCAGCGGAACGTCGGGCACCGTCCACTCCGACAGCGGCAGATCCCACGGCAGGGCGAGCAGCCCGGGCGTCGGCGAGCGCAGCCGCAGTTCGGGAACGCGCATCGCCATGGGTTCATGCTCCCAGGGGTGCCAGAATCGCCGTCGTGCAAATAGGGATGACGATGCCGGTGATGGAGCCGGACCTCGACGCGGCCACGCTCAAGGCGTGGGCTCGTGTCATCGACGACGGTCCGTTTTCGTCGCTGTGCTGGGGGGAGCGGATTGCGTTCGACAATCCCGAGGCGCTGACGCTGCTGGGCGCGCTGGCGGCGTGGACCGATCGGGTGCGGTTGGTGACGACGGTGGTGGTACCGCAGTTGCATGATCCGGTGATGCTGGCCAAGCAGCTGGCAACTGGCGACATGCTCAGCGGCGGCCGGCTGACCGTCGGTATCGGTGTGGGCGGACGGCACGAGGACTATCAGGCGGTCGGCGCCGATCCGGCGACGCAGACGATGCGTGGCTTGGCTGAACGCGTCGCAGTGATGAAACGGGTCTGGGCGGGGGAGAAGATCACCTCCTCGGTCGTCCCGGTCGGGCCACCGCCGGTGCAGGCGGGTGGTCCGGACTTGTTGGTTGGCACGATGGGTCCGAAGACGGTGCGCAGCGCCGCCAAGTGGGCGGACGGGGTGGCGGGCACGACGCTGGATTTGGATGTGGCCGCGCAGAATTCGCTGTTCGACGTGGCGCGATCGTCGTGGGCCTCGGCGGGAAAGCGCAAGCCGCACTTGGCCACGTCGTTCTGGTTCGCGGTGGGTTCGGATGCGCGCGGGCAGATTCACCGGCATCTGGTGCGGTACATGAACTGGATTCCTCGCGAGCACGTCGACGCGATGGCACCGACCACGGGGTGGGCGGGCAGCGACGAGGAGTTGCTCGAGGTGCTGGGTAAGTTCGCCGAGGTTGGGACCGACGAGGTGCACCTGATCCCGACGAGCTCAGACATCGATCAGGTGCGGCGCGTCGCCGAGGTGGTGAAGGACTTGGCGTGAAAGCCGTTGTCCGGGACGGATGTTCGGTGGGATGCAGAACTTTCGCGTGCACGTGCGTTCCGGCATTTGTCTTTTGTCCGCCTCCGCGCGACAACTGGGCGACAACCTTCGGCTGTCATGGGGTGTCGCGCGAAAGTCGCTCGGAGATGGATAAGAGCGGTCGATCGAATCCCGGCCTAACCTAGCCCGTCGTAGACCTTCTTGTAGTACGACGACAGGTACCGCGGGCCGATGAACCGCATCGCCGCCACGGCGAGCAAGCCGACGAGGTTCTTCGACGTCTGATCCCACTCGCACTGGACGGAACTGCCGCCATCGGGTCGGGGCGTGGCGGTCAACCGCATGAGGCCGCCCGCCTGCAGTGCGTCGCTGTCGACGATGGTGAGCGTCACCGCGCCGGGGGTGGACCAGTCGTAGTGCCACTTGGCCCATAGCTTCGGAAAGTCTTGTCCCTCGCGGATGTCGGCTTCGGTCTCGCCGACGGAGTACACCTCGAACGCCTCGGCCGACGAGGCCGGCCAGCGGTGCGGGCGGTTGGGGGAGAAGTCGGTCATCAACTCCACGACCTGATCGGGACTTGCTGTTGTCACGAAGTCGAATTCGAACCTGGTGTGCATGGGCCGAACGTATCAGCGGTGTGACCGGTGCGTGGCAGGCTGCTGACATGACTACGACCGCCACACCGATGCCACCAATCGTGTCGCGTTCTGAATGGGAAAAGGCGCGCGCCGAACTGCTGGTCAAGGAAAAGGAACTGATGCATTTGAAGGACGCCGTGAGCGCCGCGCGGCGACGCCTGCCGATGGTGGAGATCACCGAGTCCTACACGTTCGACGGCGAGGATGGCCCGGCATCTCTGCTCGATCTGTTCGAGGGTCGCAGGCAGCTCATCGTCCAGCACTTCATGTTCGGCCCCGACTGGGAGGAGGGCTGTGACGGCTGCTCGCTGATGGCCGATCACATCGGGCCGCTATCGCATCTGCACGCGAAAGACACGTCGTTCGTGCTGGTTTCGCGTGCTGCGCTGCCCAAGCTGGTGGCGTTCCGTGAACGGATGGGTTGGAAACTGCCGTGGGTGTCGTCGGCGGGGTCGACGTTCAACGACGACTTCCACGCGACGGTCGACGGCGAGGAACGTCACTCGGTCAGTGTGTTCTTCCGCGACGAGGACCGCATCTTTCACACCTGGCAGACGTTCAACCGCGGCGAGGAGCCGTTCATGGTGGTGTTCGATCTGCTGGACCTGACGCCGTACGGGCGCCAGGAGAGCTGGGAGGACTCGCCCCACGGCTGGCCCCAGCATCCGCCGTATGAGTGGATGCGATTGGCCGACTCCTACTGAGGCAACGCGCTTACCTCTACGGATCGGTGATCTCGCGAAGCACGGTCAACGGTTCGCGGAGTTGACGCATCCGCCGCTCGCCGAGATGGGGCGTCCATTCGCCCGCGATCCGGACGACATCCAGACCAATCTCGGTGAAGCGCACCCGAACATCTGCGCCGGTGTTTAGCTGAGCACGGATGATGAACGACGACGAGATCTGGGCCGCGATCGATGAGCATCGCCTGCGCACGGCCGACCTGCTCGACTCACTGTCGAACGATGAATGGCGGCATCCATCACTGTGCGACGGCTGGACGGTGCACGACGTCGCTGCCCATCTGACGCTGCAACAGATCCGGCTTCGCGACATCTTGCCCGGCGCGATCCGGCATCCGGGCGGGATCAATCGCATGATCCGCGAGTCAGCCAAACGGCGTGCGGGCCTGTCGAGACAGGAGATTGTCGGCGAAATCCGCCGAACGGTCGGCTCGCGGCGGCACAACATCGGCGTGACCTGCCGAGAGACGCTGATCGACATCCTGGTTCATTCGCAGGACATCGCACTCCCATTGG
>DATFCF010000817.1:0-3661 GCA_035253445.1 Mycobacterium sp. | reverse complement strand
ATCGCCGACCAAATCAATTCGATGACCCCGAACGGCCACGCCCCTGAGAGGAAGCCATAGAGGCTCGACAGGAGGCAACCCGTAGCGAACCCGAGCACGAAAAGTTGCCCGCGGGCTTCAAGGGCGTACATCGACATCATGAAAGTAAGGGCGCAGACGCCATAGATCGTGATGGCCATCGCCGCGACGGTAGGCGCTTGGCCGTCGTAGGCTTGGTCCGTGCGAGTTGAGGTGCAATACGTCGCCGGTTGCCCGAACGCCGCGCCGTTATTGAAACGTGCGAAGGAGCTCGCGTACCAGCGGCGCGATATCTCACTGACGATCACGGAAGTGGGGCCGTCGCAACCAGTGCCCGTTGGTTTCGCAGGCTCACCGACCGTCCTTATCGACGACGTGAATCCTTTCAGCGGTATACCGGCGGACTCGGCTGCGTGCGCGGTCCGTCCTCCGAGCGCGGATGACGTGGAGGCCGCGATCTGCTCCAACGGTCGTTAGTAACGTTTGAACTCGCCGCGCGCGCGTCGTGTCACGCCAATCTCTTGACTACTGACGCGGCGACATTGACGAAGTCGTACTTCCCGAGAGTTGCCATCGTGCTGCTGCTCGGCTGGCGCCGCCGTTGACCGTTCCAGCCGCATAGCTACGTCCAGCCCGAGCTGCGGGGGTATCGGCGACTCGCACTGAGCCGGAACCAGGCCGTACCATCTACGACAGACAGTCGTAAACCAGTCGGGCGACGCGTCGAGGAGTCCTGTTCGTGCCGCGACCGCACCAAGCGAAGAAGTAACGCAAGTAACGCATGTCGGTGTTGTTGCTGCCGCTCGGCGCGTTCATCGCGGGCGTCGTGTCGTTCAGTTCACCGTGTTGTCTGCCGCTGCTGCCGGGCTACTTGTCCTACGTGTCCGCGTTACCGGTCGCGGATCTTGGCCGCCGCGAGGCTCGACTCGTCGCGTTACGTGCGTCGCTTCTGTTTGTCGCCGGGTTCGGGATCGTGTTCACGCTGCTCGGCGTCACCGCCAGCGTGTTGGGCTCCTACTTGCTGGACAATCTCCCGACCCTGGTGCGTGTCGCCGGTGTGGTCATCATCGTGTTGGGTTTCGTGACCGCCGGCGTGGTGCGAGTTCCGTGGCTGTATCGGGAACGGCGTATGGATCTCGCCCGGGTGCCGCGGGGGCCTGCATGGGCGCTGCCGTTGGGGATGGCCTTCGCCGCAGGATGGACGCCGTGTATCGGACCGATCCTCGCGACGGTGCTAACTGCTGCGGCGGCGACCAAGACAGCGGCCTGGGGTGCGCTGCTGCTCGTCTTCTACACGGCGGGCCTGGGGTTGCCGTTCGTCGGCCTCGCGTTGGGCTTCACCCGGGCTCGGTCGACGCTGGACTTCCTCAAACGTCATGGCCAAACGATCGAACGCGTCGGTGGCACGCTGCTGGTCGGAGTAGGCGTCTTGTTTGTCACGGGTGAGTGGCAGGGCCTATTCCGTCCGCTGCAGAGCTACTTTGCTCGCTTCGGCTGGCCGCCGATATAGGAGACTGATGAATATGCGACGACGACAAGCTCCGACGCGCCGGCCCATGGGGTCCCTCGAGGCCGACGTTCTCTCGACGCTCTGGGCCGTCGGCAAGCCGATGACCCCGGGGGAGGTCGGCGAAGCGATCGACGGTGACCTCGCCTACACGACCATCCAGACGGTGCTGACGCGGCTCTCGGAGAAGGGCATGTTGCAACGCGAACCCGCCGGCCGAACGTTTCGGTATCACCCCCTCGTCTCCGAAGGTGAACTCGCGGCGCGCAAGATGCGGGCCGCGCTGGCCGGCGCGCAGGACCGCGACGACGTGCTGAGTCACTTCGCCGAGGACCTCACCCCAGCTGAGGCGAAAAAGCTCAGGGCCTTCCTGGACCGGGGGCGCAAGCGATGACGATCATCCTCGTGGCCCCGGCGTTGCTCGGCGTCGCCGTCGCGGTCTGCGGAGCGACGATGGGTCACCGAAAGCTGTCGCCCGCCATCGCGGCCCGGCTCATCACCGTGATCGCGCTGAGCTCGCTCGCCTCGATGGTGACCGCGGTCGGCCTACTGGCCAGCGGACTCGCGGCCCGCGTCGGGCTGGGGTCGTGGTTCGCGTGGTGTTCGAACGTTGTGGGAACTCACGATGCGATCCCGACCCCGGTGACCGAGGTGGCAGCGGTTCTTCTTGCCGCGATGGCGTTCGGGGCGTTTCGCTATTCCCGACGTTGGCGCAAAGCGCTCGCGCGTTGGGGCCAGGCCGACGAACTCGAAGTGATCGACGTTGACGAACCCTTCGCATACGCGGTGCCTGGGTCTCCCGGCCACGTCGTGGTGTCCTCGGGCCTACTACGGGAGCTGGAGCCCTCGGAGCGACGAGCACTGTTGGAACACGAGCGCGCCCACCTGCAGCTGCGTCATTCCCGCTATCTCAAGCTTGTTGGCATGAGCGCGGCCGCGCTGCCCTTGCTGCGTCCGCTGGTCGACGAGATTCGCTTCGTGACTGAGCGGTGGGCCGACGAGATCGCCGCGGCGGCTGTCGGTGACCGCAACGTTGTGGCGTCCGCGATCGCGCGCACCGCGTTGGCGTCGACGCCCGCGAACGCGATGGGACTCGGCGACTCCGACGTCGCCGCCCGAGTCCAAGCGCTCGTCGTGTCGACGAGCGGGCGACCGGGTTGGCGGCCAACGACGGCGTTGGGTGTCTCCGCTGCTGCCTGCACCGGCAGCATGATGATCCAAGCTCACCACCTCGTGACCTACGGATTGCACGTCTGCGGTATCGGCTAGCAGCGCGTACCGATCACGGCTGATGAGGGTCGCCGGGTGAGCCGGAGCTAACTTCTACAGTGTGTCGGAGAAAGGCAGGCGGCGGTGGTTGGGCTGGCGTCGCTCTCCCCTCGCACTCCTCGCCACCGCCGCCGTCTTCGTAGCCGCTTGCGCGCCAGGCCGCGTCAACTACACGGCGTCGGGTCCCGCGGCGAGCTTCCCGCCTGACGGAGCCTTTCTGCCGACCACGGTCGCCGACTTCGATTCGATCGTCGTCGGAGCAAAAGGCAAGGCGCTCGTCGTGAACCTGTGGGCGTCGTGGTGTGGGCCGTGCCGCACCGAAGCCCCGCTGTTGGCCCGAGCCGCGCGTCGTTACCCGAACGTGCGGTTCCTCGGCGTTGATTCGAAGGACGGCGCAGGCGCGGCGAAGACGTTCATCCGTCGCTACAAGGTGACGTATCCGAACCTGTTCGATCCTGACGGAGACATCGCTGACCGGCTGCGGTTACGTGGCTACCCAACTACCTACGTATTCGACCGAAACGGGAAACTCATCGCGTCGGTCGTCGGTGGCATCTCACCCCGAGCCTTGTCCGCCGCCTTAGCGAGCGCTACCCAATGATCGACACCGGACTCCTGGTCAGCCTTGCGGTCGTCTACGGCGTTGTGTGGGCCGCCGGGCGCTGGCACTTGTTTCGTTCCGGTGATGGCGCCCTCGACATCATCGCGACGCCCGCGTTCATCGGCCTAGCCGTCGGCCGGGTCGTCGCCGTTCTCTTCGAGGACCCAAATGCGCTTCGTCGTATCGGCGACATGCTCATCATTCGCAGCGGCGTCGAGTTCTGGCCCGGACTCGCGGCGGGCGCGGTTGCCGTGCTGGTTGCGGCT
>DATFCF010000816.1:0-2202 GCA_035253445.1 Mycobacterium sp. | reverse complement strand
AATGCCGAGTGGCCCATTTCGCGTACAGGTGAATGCGCCCGCGGTGAAGCTGCACGACCAGCCGTTGGTGTTGAACGTTCCTGGACCGGAATAATCCTCGCCCGCGGGCAGTGTCGTGGTGACGGTGACGACATCACCCGGGCCGACCGAGCGCGGACCACTGTTGTGCACGGTGATGGTGGACGTGATGTCCGTACCGGCCGCCACGGGATCGGGCGACTTGATGACGGCGATCGACAGGTCCGCGCCGTCACGCAGGATCGGAAAGGTCACCGAACCTGAGTTGTTGGTGAGATCCGGATCCGCGGTGACGCTGCTCCCGATCGTGGCGGTGTTGGTGGTGGACATGCCACCGGGCGGCACGACGGAGTCATCGGGTGCTGTCGCCGAAACGGTGATGTTGTCTGTGGCGCCCGCATCCATGGTGGTGCGCGTGCAGATGACCTGCCGACTCGGCTGGTCCACGGAGCACGACCAGCCGGGTCCACTCGCCGTAATGGCCGTGAAGCCGGCCGGTAACGTATCTGTTACCGAAACCGTGGCCGCCGTGTCCGGTCCGAAGTTACGCGGCGCCAGCGTGAAAGTGGCGGGCGCGCCGCCGATCATGGGCAACGGGGAGGCGCTTTTGGTCACACGAAGGTCGGCACCCGCCACCACATTCACTGAGGCCGTCGTGGTGTTGTCGCCAGGCACGCCATCAGGCGTTGCCGCCGACAGCGTCGCGGAGCTCGTCAGGGTGCCGCTGATGGAGCTTTCGACCCGGCCGACGATGGATACGACGCTTGAATCGCCGTTCGCCAGAGTGCCCGGCCGGGTGCAGATGACGGTGGTTGCGCCGGGCGAACAATTCCAGCCGCTGCCCGACGAGGAGACATAGGTCACGTTCGGCGGCAACGTGTTCTCGATGGAAAGGCTCATCGCCCCGTCAGGTCCCGCATTTGTCGCGGTCATGGAGAACGTGACTTCGGCTCCCGCGACGACGGAGGCGGGCGAAGCGAGCATAGAAAGCTGCAGGTCGGCGCCCGCGGCGACAGATGTGTTCTGGGAGATGGAATCGTCCGTCTCCCCTGGCGTCGTGGAGCTGACGACGGCGGTGCTGTTAAGGACCGTGCCGCCTGGCGCCGTAACGGTCAGCTCAATGTCGATGACCTTGTTGGTGTTCGCTGGCAATGCCCCGATGCTGCAGACCACGTCCTGCCCGTCGTATGCGCAACTGGCATCCGAGGCCGCGACGAATGCAGTTCCGGCCGGGATGGGCACGGTCAGCACGACGCCGGCCGCCGGAGTCGAGAAGTCGGTATTCGCAACGATCAGGTGATACGTGAGGGTCCCCGTAGCGGGCACTGGATCGGGCGAGTCCTGGAACGTCAGCAGGTTGACCAGCGGTTCTGCATGGGCACCAGCGCCCCCGAGCAAGAGCAAGGTCGACGAGAGCCAGGCGACAAGAGGGCACTTGCGCGCGCGGTAGCCACTCGCGTTGGTGCGTCCAGGCGTGGGGCGTGCGCGGGCGCGCGAGCGGGAGCCCGACGGGTTCTGCATGGTGAATCGACTCAATCCAGGGTGAAAGCGAAGTGCGAACGAAGCGAAGCGAGCGATCAGGCGGGCTCAGCCCTGCACGGCATGCGCGCCGCGCTGGGTCTGAAGGGCTCCGGAGGGAAGGACTTCTCTGAGGCGAATACCCGGAACCCGACCGCTCCAGGGGCTGGCGCCACATGTCTTAATTCAGTACAACCCGAAGCAAGCGGAGCGCTCGCTTCGTTCATCACCATTCCCGATGTATCTGCCATCTCGTACTCTCGCGGCTGCTGGGAACACATCCCAGCGCGAGGATGCAGTCTCACCTTGCGTGAGCCTGGCCGCATAGAGGCGACTACGAGCCTTTGACACATTTTTACAGTTATTCGATCGCTCGCCGCGCGAAGTCCTGTGGGACATGTTCACGCGCCTGACGCTCGGGACGGATGGGAGCATGGCGAAGACTGATCATTTCATCGACGCCATGGTGCTGACTGTCAGTGCGATTGGCTGCGCCGAGATTGCGCGTCCGGTTCGCTTCCTCAATATCGAGCCCGGCATCGCGTTGCTCATCGCGCCATTTCTCTACGAGGCGAGTGACGCACAGATGGTCGGATCGCTCGATTGCGGCGCTGGGCTCATCGTCTTGAGCGGACGTCGTGGACCCTTCAGTGGGCGTGTCGGGTA
>DATFCF010000815.1:0-4136 GCA_035253445.1 Mycobacterium sp. | reverse complement strand
CGCCGAGCAGGGCGTTCTGCCGGCTCGGCCGGGACTCGGTGACGATGTCGACGCCGGGGTCGTCAAGGAGCAGCGGGGACGGCAGCAGCCCGCGTTCGAGTCGCGCGTTCTCCCGTGCGCGCAGGCGGCTGGCGTGCAGATCGACCGCCGTGAGCTCGGCACGCTTGCGCTCGATGGAATACACCACGGCGCGCCGCAGCATTTCAGGATCGACACGACCCTTGACCAGGTAGTCCTGCGCACCCGACGCGACAGCGGACACCCCGAAATGTTCGTCGGTGAGGCCGGTGAGCACGATGATCGGGATCGTGGCGTCGAGCGTGCCGAGGCGGCGCAGGGCGTCGATCCCGTTCGCGTCGGGCAGGTTCAAGTCGAGCAAGACGCAGTCGGGCCGGGTTTCCGTCAATGTGCGTTCGGCATCCGAAATCGACTGTGCCCAGGTGAAGCTGATGTCGGCTTCAGCGTCGGCGATCAGCTCTTCGACCAGCAGTGCGTCGGCGCGGTCGTCCTCGACGAGGAGCAGCGAGAGCCGATGTTCACCCGAAGCGGCAGCGCCGGTGCTCGGAGCAGGCAGGAACTGCGGGTCTAGTGGCGCGCGCATCGGTAATCACGTCCTTCATGTAGCGACGTCACCCCGGTCGCGCTGACCTTCTGCTTTAGTGACAACGAGTCGACAATACCCAGTCACGGGCGGCCCTTCAGCCCGGTGTCACCGGATCTTCTCGCCGTACACGTGGCCCACGGTCAACGCCATGAGGACCCGACGGTCGGACACCATCACCGCCCGGTACTCGTCCCAGTCGGGATGTTCCCCGGCGGCGCTGCGGTAGTAGTCGACGAGCGCCTCGACCTCGGGGCCATGGGGATCGGTGCCGGGGCCGGTGAGTGTCACGGCGCCTTCGGCGGTGGCCCAGGCCCAGCCGTCAGGGCTGGTCACCTCGAGGGCGGCCCGCGGATCGCGGCGCAGATTGGCCGTCTTGGCTCGTCCGTCGGTCATCGACACGTAGATGACGCCGGCGTCGTGGTCGTAGTACGGCGTAACCGGGGACAGTTGCGGGAGTCCGTTTGACTTGATCGTGGCGAGGACGCCGAGCCGGCTTTCGGCGAGCAGTGTGCGTGGGTCGAATTGTGTGGCGGTCATGCCGGGGGCAACTGCGGCGCGCCCTGGGCCTATTCCGCTGCGATGATGAACCGAGGATGAGACACGCGACCAGTTGGCCGTCGCTGAGCGACCAGATCGACCTCGCCCGCACATTGTTCGGCGACGTTGGTCAACAAATGTTGACGACCTGGCTCGAAGAGCAAGAGGCACGGGTCGACAATCCGGGCTTCGCGCGTCTGTTCACTGACCACATCGACCTGCCCGGGGTCACGTCACGCGACTACACACACCGGAACATCGAGTCGTCGCACGGAGACCTGCTCGGCGGTATCCGCTTCTACGGGCGAGATATCGGACGCCCCTTCGTCGACGTCTTGGCTCACAGCTTCGACGACATCGGTGCACTGTGCGACTGCGTCCGTACTGAATGGTCGATGTTCTCCCCGCGGTATCTCCGTATGCGCGCCCGGCCCGGGCGCCTCGACGGCCCAAAATCTCTGCTAGACGACAGCATCCACATTGTTCGGTATCGGGATATGCGTCCACCCGTCGACGGAGTCTCGCTTGCGCCCTTCAGTGACGCCGAGGAAGCACTCGCAATCGTGCACCGTCGCTACCACCGGATGGCGGCCGATGAACCGGACTTGGCACGGAACGTGTCGCAGGCCGAGGTTGAGGATCTCCGCCGCTGGCATGAGGCAGGGCAACTTCGCGCAATCCGCGTGGGCGACGTGACCGTCGGGCTGATTGCCGTCGTACCGGGACGAATCGGCTGGATCGACGGTGACGAAATCAACGAAGAGGTGGTCGAGGCCGAACACAGCGGTCATGGCTACGCCGTTGCGGCCCAAGCGGCTTGGGCCGCGGGCGCCCGCGACTCCGAACGCCTGCTTGTCGGCAGCATCGATCGCCTCAACGTCGCATCACGCAAGACCGCCGAGCGAGCGGGGCGGAGTCACGTCCTCGACGACGTCTTCGTCCGCTTAACGCAATGAGGGGCACCCGTGTGGGTGCCCCTCTTGCTATTGCGCGGTGATTCAGCGGGTCCGCACCGTCGTATCGACCATCGGTACGTTCACCTTGGGCTGGATGTCGTGCACCCACTGGTGGTGATCGATGCCGGCCGGGATCTCGATCGCCGAAGCTACCGCGGTCGGTGCGTCGACGAGGGTGGCAGCCTGCGCGGGTCCGGCGAAGCCGAGGAACGCAGCGGCCAGTCCACTTGCGACGATGGCGGCAAATCCAAACTTCTTCATTTTGATGCCTTCTTCTTTCTCTGTCCTGGTTGTTCGAGCCGTGGCGCGAATGTCGCGGTTCGGACGTTGCGCCGGCCGGTCTTGGTGCTTCTTCGTGCCGGTCTGATGGCTCAAACACGCAGTTCAGAGGTTTAATTCCGATGGCAGCAATTGATCGGCGGTTGGCAGGAATCGACCCCTTATTCGGTCTTGGACCAACTTCGCGGCGCGGATATGTGGTCGCCGCGACGATGGCGCGGGCCCCGAGACGGGTAAAGACGACCTACCCGGTTAAGTCATTCGCGCGTCGGCGTAAGCGAGCATCGCGTCGCGCAGGTACTCGGCCAGACGTGGATCCAGCGAGTCAAGGTGCGTGCGCCAATCCGACGGTTCGGTGATAGCCCGCGCGAGCTGTGTGTACCCCTCCTTTTCGGGGGTCCACACCTTGCTTTGCAGTGCAAGGTCATCCTCGATCACGGCGAACACAGCGTCGTCGTGTGCAGCGACGCCGTCGCGCAGCAGGGCCAGCAGGCGGCGTTCGAGCTGAATGCCTTCGTCGTTGAACGACTGGAACTGTTCATCGGTCCAGTCAGCCGTGCGGCGCTGCACCTCGGCGAGTTCGGGCTCTCCGGTGCGATCGAGTTCGCGTTCGATGTACTCGCGGTTGAACTCGAAGCCACTGAACAGATTTTCGGCGGGCATGTCGGTTCCCTTCTCGAGATGTTCGATGGTGGCCGCAACGGTCGTCGCGAGCCGGTCCAATCGGTCCCGTTCTGTGGTGAGCCGCCGGTGATGGCGGCGCAGCGCCTCGATCCGGTCGCGCTCGGCGTCGATCACCGCTCGGATCGTCGCCAGATCCAAACCGAGGTCGCGGAGCAGCAGAACCTCCTGCAGCCGGAGCATCTGTGGACGCTCGTAATAGCGGTAGCCGTTCGCACCGACACGATCAGGACGTAGCAGGCCGATCTCGTCGTAGTAGCGCAACGTTCGCGCCGTGATCCCCGACATGCGGGCGACTTGTTGAATCGACCAACTCATCGGCACCTCTCGCAGTTCGTGACTACTTGCGACGGTAGAAGCTGCCGTAGCGGCAAGGTCAAGCCCGACGTGTCCCGGCGGCCCGGAATGGTCACCTGACCAACAACTTTCACTGGCGTGTAACCCCGCGCCCGTGCACGTCACCCGGACCCCGTGCACGCGCAGAGTTATCCACAGTCGTGTTTTTATCCACAGGTTGGGTTGGGGTTTGTCGTGGCCCGTCGGGTCGCGAATTAGTATCGAAAGCATGTTCGATCAGTTGGTGGCGGTCGCCGACAGCGCCCGGGGTGCTGGCGCGGTGGGCGGGTGGGCGCGGGTGGAAAACGCCGCGTGTGCGCGCCGGCTGGCCGCGATGGCCGACCTGTTGGAGGCCCGGCTGGCCGCTGACGGTTCGGCCGAGCGGGAGCAGTGGTGCCTGGACAACTGGGATGCGGTCAGCGCCGAGATCGGCGCCGCGATGAATGTGTCGGCCGGGGTGGCCTCCCACCAACTGTTGATCGCTCAGGCGCTGCGCGACCGCCTGCCCCGGGTGGGTGAGGTGTTTTCGGCCGGGGTGATCGGCTATCGGCTGGTGGACACGATCGTGGGCCGTACCCGGCTGATCCAAGACCCGCAAGCGTTGGCCAAGATCGATGCCGAGCTGGCCGCCCACGCGGCGGGGTGGGGCGCGTTGTCGGCGGCGAGAACCGAACGCGCGATCGATTACTGGGTGGATCGCTATGACCCGCAGGCCCTGCGGCGCACCGAGTCGCGCTCGCGCG
>DATFCF010000814.1:0-2934 GCA_035253445.1 Mycobacterium sp. | reverse complement strand
CGTCCTGGTCGATCCGACCACGACCGTTCAGCTGGACGCTCGCCAGAAGGAACTCTTCGTCGTCCTTGCCGATGAGGGCGCGGGTACGGCGCACGCGTTTGCCGCTAGCCGCTACCGCGGTCAGTGCGATGTCGCCACAGGGCACGTGCCGGATCCGACCGCGGAACCGGGCCTCCCCTATCGGTTCGGCAGTGAGTCGCACGATGGTAGCGCTGAGGACTTCGCGCCAGTACGCGAACGTGTCCTCGAGGGGCACACCGACGGTGCTCAACTCAACATAGGCACGCCGGTCCACGGTTACGGGCATGTTCATGTATTACCACCTCGACCCTTTTCCTGTCCCCCGGTCGGACGCAGGACGTCGCGCAAAGTCACGCTTCCCCTGTTGTCCATCTCTGGGCTGCACTGTGGAGCTACGTTCATCGTGCGATGGAGTGTGAGGGGTGCGCCCCTTCGATGATGTCGTTGCGGTCGGTGGCGCACGCTCGCACATGAGCGGTCCCTGGTGGCCGCACTGAGAGATTCCTTCTGTGCGGATTGGCTTGGATCGCTCGCGAATACGGTCAGTCATTGTCCCACCGCAGCCTCGATAATCCGGACTACGTCGTCGGGGCGGGAGAGGAAGGGGGAGTGGCTCGTGGGTAGGCGGACGACATGCCCGGCCCGTGCCGCCATCGCCTCTTCTGCGGCGACGGGTAGGGCGTTGTCCAACTCGCAGACGACGTACGTACTCGGGATGGTCTTCCACGCGGCGGCGGTGACCTTCTCCTTCTGAGCGGTCAGGCTGTGGGGGAGGAGCTTGGCAATCGCGTCCGCGGCGACGTCTTCTTCGACATCGGCGAAGAAGACCTCGCGGGGCGTACTAACTGTGACGACATCGTCGTCGACGTTCGCCCAGGCCGGATGCTTGCCGCCCGTCAGCGCGAGCAGCGACTCCGTGACATCAAGTTGGAACGCTGCCAAATAGATGAGGTGGACGACATTTGGTGCACCGGCCGCACCTTCGCTCACAGGAACGCCTCCGTAGGAATGCGCGACTATGATGATCGGACCGTCGAGGCTCTCCAACGCAGTCCGAACTGCCTCCGCGTCATCGTGCATGCCGAGCCGAGGTGCACCTTTCTCGGCCACGCTGGGAAGGTCGAGGGAGGACACTGTCCACCCGCGTTCGGTGAGTTTCTCCTCGACGACTTCCCAGCACCAGCCGCCGTGCCAGGCGCCGTGGACCAGCAAGATCTGAGGCCGTTCTGGTGATGCCATACTCATGTTTTCCGTCTCGAGCGGTCCGCAACGCCACCTTGAAGAGGGAGCGGGGCGGGTGCTTCTGTATTTGTGTTGTGCGTGGACAGGATTGGCGCGGGCCAAGTGTGATTGGCGTACCTGCATGTATCGAACTCGGTTTGGCGTCGGGCGCAGTGCCTGATGCACTAGTTCGTTGTGCAGAAACGGAATTCACTGGGCGTAGGTGGGATCGAGTTCGGTGAGTTTGCGGCGCATCAACTTCCCGGATGATGTCGTTGGGAGGGCGTCGACGAAGACGACCTCGCGGGGCCGTTTGTAGGCGGCGAGGTGCTCTCGGCAGTATTCCAAGACCGTGACTGCGTCGAGGTCGCCGCCGGGTGTGGTCACGATGTAGGCGACTGCCACCTCCCCTTTGACGTCGTCCGGTCGTTTGCCGACTGCGACCATCGTCACTTGCGGATGCGAGCCGATCACGCGTTCGATCTCGGCTGGGTACACGTTGTATCCGGCCGTCAGAATCATGTCCTTGAGTCGGTCGACGACGAAGAAATGACCGGTGTCGTCGACGTAGGCGACGTCGCCGGTGCGAAGCCATCCGTCGGCGCTGAGGACCTCCGCGGTCGCGTCCGGGCGGCCGTAGTATCCGAGCATCACCAGCGGTCCACGCACTGTGAGTTCTCCTGGGGTGCCGACGGGCACCTCACCCACGCTGCCGTCCAGAGGCCCGATCTTGATCTCGATTCCGGGGAGGGAGACGCCGATCGACCCGGGGACGGGGGGAGCGTAGAGGGAGTGGGTGGTGCCGAGTCCGGCGATCTCGGTCATCCCCCAGAGTTCGAGCATCGGCCCGGCGACTCGGGCCTGCCAGCGTTCGGCCAGGCTGGGGCTGAAGGTCTGCCCGCCGATGGTGCTTGTGCGCAGACTCGACAGTTCGGCCGTGTCGAACGAGGGGTCGGCCAGCATCATCGAGTACATGGCGGGGACACCCTCGAACATCGTGGCATTCTCATCGGCGATCAGTCGGAGAGCGTGACCGGCGTCGAACCGTTCCATCAACACGACCGTTCCGCCGGCCAGGAAGGTGCTGTTGATGGCGACATTCCCGTAGACGTGCGTGGCGGGAAGGGCGGTGACCACGATGTCGTCGTCGCGTCGACCGTGCATGGTCGCGGTCAGCGCGCAGTTGAGCAGTACCGCCTGGTGCGTCTGCATGGCCCCCTTCGGGTGGCCGGTGGTCCCGGAGGTGTATCCGATGCAGCACAGATCTTTCGGGCTCACCTCCGGCGTCGAGGAGATCGATGTGGCGCTCGTCGTAGCCAGGAACTCTGCCCAGGGGACGGCGGTTTCGTGTGCGCCAGCGGGACCGTCGAAGACGCAGAACAGTTCGACCGACGCCACAGTATCGAGGGCACCTTCTATGGTGTCCGCCTGTGCGGACCCGGCGAACACCGCCTTCGCGCCACAATCGCTGAGAACGTAGGACAGTTCGGGTCCGGTGAGCATCACGTTGACCGGGTTCACCACGGCGCCGGCTTTGAGGGCGCCGTGGTAGCTGACGATCCATTCCCAGCTGTTCTGGCCGTATAGCGAGACCACATCCCCGGGCTCGATGCTGCGGGCTCGCAGGGTTGCGGCGACCCCGTCGGACAGGTGGTCGAGTTCGCGGTATGTCAGCCTGCGGTCGCCGACCAC
>DATFCF010000813.1:0-5312 GCA_035253445.1 Mycobacterium sp. | reverse complement strand
GATCCTGGACAGCCAGGTTCAATCCGGCGATGCGATCGAGCAGTGGTCGCGCAACCTGAACACTCTGGCTGCGCAGTCGGCCGAGCAGGACGCCGCACTGCGCAGCGCTCTGCAGCAGGCGCCGCCGACCCTGGATCAAGTGTCGTCGGTGTTCAGTGACGTGCGGGACTCACTGCCGCAGACACTGGCCAACCTTTCGGTCGTCATCGACATGCTCAAGCGGTACAACAAGGGTCTCGAGCAGACGTTGGTGATCCTGCCGCAGGGTGCCTCGGTGGCGCAGGCGGGCACGCTGTTCAAGGACCTGGGCCAGCTGCCGCTGGCGCTGTCGATCAACCAGCCGCCGCCATGTTTGACCGGTTTCTTGCCGGCCTCGGAATGGCGGTCGCCTGCCGACACCAGCATGCGTCCGCTGCCGTCGGGCACCTATTGCAAGATTCCCAAGGACTACCAGGCCAACGTGGTTCGCGGTGCACGTAACTATCCCTGCGCCGATGTCCCCGGCAAGCGCGCGGCGACGCCGAGGGAGTGCCGCAGCGATCAGCCGTACGTGCCGCTGGGAACCAACCCGTGGTACGGAGACCCGAACCAGATTCTGTCCTGCCCGGCGCCGGGCGCGCGCTGCGACCAAGGCGTCAATCCCGGCCGCGGGGTGATTCCGGCGCCGACGGTCAACAACGGCGTCAACCCGCTGCCTGCGGATGAATTACCGCAGTCGACGTCAGGGTCGTCGCCTGCGCCCATCAGCGATCCGCTGAGCCCGCCTGGCCAGGGCACCGTTCAGTGCAGTGGGCAGCAGCCCAACCCCTGCACGTACACTCCGGCACCAGGGCCACCTGGTTCCACAGCTGTATACAGCCCGACCAGTGGCGAGGTGGTCGGACCTGACGGCGTCACGTACAACGTCAGCAATTCGAGTAACCCAGGAGACGACGGATGGAAGGAGATGCTGGCGCCCGCCAGCTGAACCCCGCCGGAGGGCAGCGTAGTGCCCCGGGAAAGGACTCCGATGCTGATACCGCGCCTGACGACGCTGTCGCAAAGCCGGATGAGTCGCTAGCAGTATCCACCGACGAACAGTCCGAAGAAGCCGCCGAGGAGTCTCTAGAACCAGCCGCCGATGAACGCCGCCCTCCGCGGCTCGGTGTCGGCTGGGTGGCCGGCATCTGCGCGGTGCTGCTGATGTTGACCGCGGGCGCCGCGGTGGCCGGTTATCTGGCGCTGCGGTCCAACGAACAAAGCGAAGCGATCGAGCGCGCTGATGCAGCGGCCTTGCAAGCGGCCAAGGATTGCGTGGCGGCGACACACGCCCCGGACACAGCGACGATGACCGCCGCGCAGTCGAAGATCATCGAATGCTCCACCGGTGACTTCGGTGCCCAGGCCAGCCTTTACAGCAGCGTGATGGTCGAGGCTTATCAGGCCGCCGACGTCAAGGTGGCGGTGTCCGACATCCGCGCGGCGGTCGAGAAGCACAACGCCGACGGCTCGGTCGACGTGCTGGTGGCGGTCCGGGTCAAGGTCACCAACTCACAGGCGGCCGACCAAGAGCAGGGCTACCGGCTGCGCGTGCAGATGGCCCCTGCCGACGGCACGTACAAGGTCGCCAAGCTGGATCAGGTCACCTCCTCGTGACGGCTGTGCTCGACGTGACACCCAACGCCTCCGCCGACGACACGACGCCCGAGCAGCCGCTCGCGTCGTGGCGATCGCGCGTCGCCGCTTTCGCGGTGGATGTCCTCCTTGGCGTCGCGGTGATCGCGAGCATGGCGCTGCTCTGGCTGATGGCGCCGCAGAGGGGCTGGTTGTGGTGGGTGTACACCGCGGCGGCCGCGCTGGTGCTGCTGATGACGGCGGTGAACCGGTGGCTGTTGCCGACGATCACCGGCTGGTCGCTGGGAAGGGCGTTGTTCGGGATTGCCGTGCGGAAGCGCGATGGCGCCGACGTCGGCGTCCTGAGGTTGGTCGGCCGGGATATCGCGCATCTGCTCGACACGGCCGCCCTTTTCGTCGGATGGCTGTGGCCACTGTGGGATCGCCGCCGCCGCACCTTCGCCGACCTGCTGCTGCGCACCGAGGTGCACAAGGTGCAGCGGCCCGAGCGTGACGCGCGGCGTCCCGTCGCGGTGGTGCTGCTGGCCGCGATGCTGGTGTGCGCGGCGGGCGTGGGCCTGAGCTACCTGGTCGTATACCGGCACGAGCGGGCGATCGACGCCGCCCGCCAGCAGATCGCCGAGCAGGGACCGCGCATCATCGAGCAGATGCTGAGCTACAACGTCGACACGCTGCAGCAGGACTTCTCCCATGCACAGTCGCTGACCACCGACGCCTACCGGCCACAACTGATCGCGCAGCAGCAGGCGGTGCAGCAGGCGGGCGCGAGCTCGAACGAATACTGGGCGGTGAGCAGCGCGGTGCTGTCCGCGACCCCCAACCAGGCGGCGATGTTGTTGGCGATGCAGGGCCAGCGCGGTGTCGACCCGAAGGATCTGAAGTTCATCACCGCGACGGTGCGGGTGGACTTCGACAAGTCGAGCGACGGGCAGTGGCGCGTCGCCAATCTCACGGTGCTGAAGAAGCCTCAGATGAATCAGGGCGGACGATGAGCCCGCGGCGCAAGGTCGAGATCGATGAGCCAGACTTCTTCGAGGTCACTCCGAAACCGCCGCGACGCTGGGGCCTGCCGGTCATCGCCGCCGTGGCGGTGTTGCTGATCGCGGCCGCGATCACGGCAAGCACGTTGATGTTGATCAGTCACGAGACCGACCGTCGCACAGCGGTCAAGAATGCGGCGGCGCTGGGTTACGTGCGGGAGTTCATGGCCGCGTACACCACGCTGGATCCGTTCCACGCCAACGCGTATGCAGACCGGATCCTGGCGCAGGGCACCGGCGACTTCGCCAAGATGTTCAAGGAGAAACAGAACGAGATCCTGATCACGGTGGCTCAGGCCGAGCCGACGACGGGCACCGTGCTCGACGCGGGTGTGCAGCGCTGGAACGACAACGGCAGCGCCGACGTCCTGGTGGCGACGAAGATCACCCAGAAGTCGGCTGACGGGAAGTCGACGATAGAGAGCGGAAACCGTTGGGTTGCAACGGCTATCAAGGAAGGACAGCAGTGGAAGATCAGCCAGCTGATTCAGGTGATCTGACCACGGATACCGCCGAGACCGACGAAGCGAGCGCCGCCAACGCGCGTCGTCGTCGCATGCCGCTTCGGGGCCAGCTTGCCTCCAGTGAGGAGTCACACGAGGATGCCGCAACCGACGCGGAGGCGGAGCCGAGCCCGCGGCGTCGGTGGTGGAACTTCCGGCGACAGCGCGAGGTGACCAAGCCGACGGTCGACGAAACTACCGGCACCACAGCCGAATCCGCCGAACCCGAAGAGGCCAAGCCGCAACCGCGAACGCCGGTGGGCAAGTCCGGCAGGACGGCGAAGTCCGTCGCACCGGTCGAACCAGTCGAGGAGCCAGACGAGTCCGGCGAAGCTCCTGAGTCCGACGTGATCCTGGTGCCGCACCGGCCTGCGGGAAAGAGCCTGAAGATCGCGGCGGTCGCTGCGGCGGCGTTGTTCGTCGGCGCGGTCGCTTTCGCCGCGGCGACGCTGCAGCCGTACCTGGCCGACCGCGCGATGGTGGACACCAAGCTCAACGTCGCTCGAACAGCGGCCAACGCCATCACCACGTTGTGGACCTATACGCCGGACAACATGGACTCGCTGCCGGACCGCTCGGCGACCTACCTGGGCGGTGACTTCGCGAACGAGTATCGCAAGTACATCGACGCGATCGTCGCACCCAACAAGCAGGCCCAGGTGACCAACACCACCCAGGTGATGGGTGCGGCCGTCGAAACGCTGACGCCCTCGGAGGCCACCGCGATCGTGTACACCAACTCGGTGGCCACCAGCCCGGTGACGAAGAACATTCCCTCGCTGCGCTACCTGTCGTACCGGTTGACGATGCAGCGCCACGACGCGAAATGGTTGATCACCAAGATGTCGACGGTGACGTCGCTGGATCTCACGCCACGGCTATAGGAACCTGAAGCTGTGCCCGTCGACTCCCCGGTCTCCGAACGGTTGACGGTCACCAGCCTGTTGCTGTTGACATTCGCGACCGGCCTGGTGGATGCGGTCAGTGTCCTGGTGCTCGGCCACGTCTTCGTCGCCAACATGACCGGCAACGTGATCTTCCTGGGCTTCTGGTTCGTCCCGCACTCGGGTGTGGACATGACGGCTGCCGTCGTGGCGT
Source organism: Mycobacterium sp. (assembly GCA_035253445.1). Lineage (GTDB taxonomy): Bacteria > Actinomycetota > Actinomycetes > Mycobacteriales > Mycobacteriaceae > Mycobacterium. The sequence continues at coordinate 1,057 of DATFCF010000813.1, read as the reverse complement.
TCGCCAGCTTCGTGGCGGGCACGGTGCTGGGCGGCCGGCTGGCCCGGCACCTGGACGACCACGTCCGCCGCTGGCTGACCACCGCATTGTCCGTGGAAGTCGCCGTCCTGGTCGTACTTTCGATCCTGGCGGGCAGCGGCGTGCTGGATTACCAGGACAACACCAAGTTGTGGTTGATCGCGGGGTTGGCGATCACGTTCGGCAGCCAGAACGCGACCGCGCGCCAATTCGGCATCCAGGAGCTGTCCACCACGGTTCTGACGTCGACGATCGTCGGTATCGGCTTCGACAGCCGGCTCGCCGGCGGCACCGGGCACCGCGAAAAACTGCGCTACAGCGTGGTGGCGACGATGTGCGCGGGAGCGGTGGTCGGCGCGACCATGACGCGATTCACCGTCGCCCCGGTGATCGCGTTGGCCGCCCTGGTGGTGGCCGTCAGCGCTGCCATCTTCTGGTTCGGTCCGCCAAGGCACGACGCCGCCGACAGCTAGTCTCGGAAAATGCCATCAGTACTCGTCACCGGCGCGGCCCGGGGTATCGGTAAGTCGATCGTCGAATACCTGGCCGCTCAGGGCTGGGATGTGATCGCCGGGGTGCGCAGCCAGCAGGACGCCGAAGCGGTCACCAAGGCCGATCCGCAACGCATCTCCGCGGTCATCCTCGATGTCACCGATGCGGGCCACATCGCTGCGCTGGCCGATGCGCTGCCGGAGCGGCTCGACGCGATTGTCAACAACGCAGGCATCGCCGTCGGTGGCGCGATGGAGACACTTACCGCCGATGAGTGGCGAAAGCAATTGGAAGTCAACGTGATTGGCCAGCTCGCGGTAACCCAGGCGGTGCTGCCGCGGTTACGGCAGTCCCGTGGCCGCATCGTGTTCATCTCCAGCGTCAACGGCAGACTGTCGATGCCGCTCGTCGGCGCCTATGCGGCGAGCAAGTTCGCGCTCGAGGCCGCCGCCGACGCGCTGCGAATGGAACTGAGCCCCTGGAAGATCCCGGTCGTCATCGTCGAGCCTGCGCAGACCGACACCGACATGTGGCGCACCGCGGACAG
>DATFCF010000812.1:0-11117 GCA_035253445.1 Mycobacterium sp. | reverse complement strand
CCAGACCTGTCGCAATGCTGACTCCCGACTGCGATCCGGGGTAAGGCATGAAGCTCGAGAACACGTCGGGCGCCTTGCCCGCCTCGGTGGGAAGAGCGGACGAGAACACCTTCACCTGAGATTCCATACCGGGTCCCGACGCCACGATGATGTTGCTGGCCAACGCATTTCCATCGATATCGGCGCCCGCGACGTTGACGCCGCCGCGGAATCCGGCATCGAACGGTGCGAAGCGGGTCAACTCCGCCCGGAACGGCCCGCCCGCCACATCGTCGCCGCTGAACGCCACCACCTCCGGTGCCACGCCCGCGCCGGTTCCGACGACGAGGTCGAGAATCATGTCACCGTTCACGTCGGCCATCGCCACCGAAGGTGTGCCCTCGAACGCCCGGAACGGGGTGACGGTGGCAACCACCTTGTCACCGTTGCCGTCGTGAACCTGCACCGTCGCCGGTTTGCCCTTCGATCCCGGCACCGCGACCGCGTACGTCGACACCTCCGGAATCACATTGACCAACGCCATCAGCCCGTTGTCCTCGTGATTGAGGCGATGGCAGTGGATCACGAAAGTGCCGGTGTATTCGGTGAATTTGGTGCGCAACGTCGTCGTGGCAGGAACCAGCGCGGCCTCGTTGGCGTCGATCACCGGTGCCGGCACATTGACATTGTCCTCACCCCATGGTTGCACTCCGGTCTTGGTGCCGGGTATGGGGCTGACGATCTCCATCACCTGAAAGTCGTTGACGTGGATGTGCATTGGGTGCGCATCGTTGTTGAAGTTGGTGACCAGCCATTCCTCGACGGAGTTCAGCCGGGGCTGGATCAACGGGATGTTCGGGAAGGTGTTGGCGGCGAACTGGTAGGTGAAGGCCTTGGGATCGTGCTTGCTGGCGTAGTTGTTGTTGAAACCGCTCGACACCACGAGTTCACGCTTGACGGCGGGCTCCATCACAGACGTGTCCACGAACGAGGTGTAGGCATTCAGGTTCTGGCCGGGCTCGAACGCGGTGGTCTGCCCCTCGCCCTCCTCCGGTGTGGCGCGCAGCAAGGTTTGGGTCGGGTAGGTGAAGAAGCCGTCGGTGTAGCTGATGTGCTCGGTGTCGACAGTCACCGTGCCGAGCACGGCGGGCGCGTTCGGTGTGCCGTTATTGGTATAGAGCACACCGGGATTGACCACCGGCGGCACACCGTCGAGCTTGGGCATCTCCAGGACGAGATCGCCCGTCTTCGGCATCGTCACAGCAATGGCGTAACGCGACCCCGGCGGGATGAGCAGCCGGGTGCCGTCGCCGTCCACCGGCCGTTGCACCTGAGTGAACGGGTTGCCATCCTGCCCGACGAGCGTCAGCTTCGGGTGATTGCCGGTCGCCGTTTCGGTCAGTCCCACCGAGATGTAGGCGGCGTCGCTGAAGTTGCCCAGTGCCCAGATCTCCGTCTGGCCGGGTTTCATCTTGAGCTCCGGTTGAAACTGTCCGTTGACGGTGAACTGGACGTCGCGCTGGTTCTCCGGCAACGACGGATCGGCGGGCACCTTCTTGTCAGGACTGGTGAAACTCTGGAGGTTTCCCGGGACGAACTGATTCTGGCCGCGGTGATTGGCGGGTGCCAGCGGCCCGGTGAACCAGTTGGTCATGTACTCGACACCTTCGGCCGACTCGGTGAAGTTCACCGGCGCCAGGCTGGGCGAGTAAGTGCCGTCGGCGAGCTGCGACCCTTCGGGTGGCTTCAGCGTGCTGAGCCACTGCGGCCAGGTCGCGTCGTTCAGTTGGTGGCCGCCGTTGCGGCGGTCGAAGACGAAGTTGTACTGCAGCGCCATACTCCGAACGGGAATGTTGTTCTGGGTGACCAGGGGCAGGTTGCCGTCGGGTCGCCCGATCTCCAACATGCCCATCAGGCCCTTGTAGGTCTGTTGCGCGGTCAGGGTGTGGCGGTGGCTGTGGTACCAGTACAGCCCGTGGGGCATATCCTTCGGCACCGCGTAGTCATAGGTGTTGCCCATCCCCGCGGGGATGTCGAGAAGCACGTTGTCGGCGTTGCCGTCCGGGCTGACGTGAAGACCGTGGGTGTGCAGGTTCAGCGGCGCCGACTCGAGGCTGGGCGGGTAGATCGGAACCTCGGCGCCGGCCGGGGTGAACGCGGGATCGTAGAAGTCCTTGATCGTCAGGCCGGCTAAGTCGTTGTCGTAGTGGATGATTAGACGTTCGCCCGGTTCGACCCGCAGTGTCGGGGCGGGATAGTTGTTGTCCCCCTCGGTCGAACCGTCCGAACTGGTCCCCTTGATCAGGTCGTAGGAGAAAATCAGGAAGTTCGACACCGGCTCCTTGACTGTGTCGAGGTTGACCGTGCCCTGGTGGGCCGAAAGCCGCACCTCCAGCACACCGTCCTTGCTCGAGAGCTTGACCGGTTCTCTGTAGGGCGCGGGCTTGCCGTCCGGGCCCGCGTTGACGCCGCTCTGGGCCTGCGGAGCGTCGGAGGTGCAGGCGGTCAACGCCAGGGTCATCGTTGTCACGACGGCCAGTGCCAGGACGACGATCGGCTTCTTTCGACGCACCACGGCGTACCTCGATTCCCGATCGCCGAGGGTCGGGCCGATCGCCGTTCGCACAGTACACAGCAACCGCCCCGGCGGTCCGGAAATTGACGTTTGTTAGATTGCCGTCTCCTGCGCCGACAACGCCATCCAACTACCGTTCTGCAGAACGAACACGTCAGTGAAACGCTCCTGTGCGAGGACCTTTCCGTCCTGGATCAAGGTGTTCACCCCATGGATGACAGCTGTATCGCCCGCGACGTCGACCGTTTGCTCGCTGGGGTTCATCGTGAACGGCAGCTTCTGGATGCTGGCGATCTCCAGAGCACGATCGAAATACTCGCCGTCGGCATTGACGTGTTTGAAGTTCGGGCCGAGGATCTGCTCCACCGTCGCAACATCCCCCGCGGTGATCGCCGTCAGCCAACGCACCTCTTGAGCGAGGACATCGGCGCACGGTCCGGCCTCGATCGGCAGGGGAACGTCGGCCCAAGCATCCGCACAGACGTCGGCGCCGGCGATCGCCGGGGAGTGGATCGTGACGACAGCCGCGGGAGCCACCACAAGCGCAGTGATCATCGCGAGAGTCGCTGTCCTGGATCGCGCCTGATGGCTCACGTGATGGCCTCCTCGCACGTTGGTAAATCCTGTTGGTGCACAGCCAAAGTCGTACGGGCCGCCACGCATAGGTCGCGCCACAGTAGCGCGTGGACCGTCGCTGTGGCAGGAAACACCAGAGCCGTGGCAGGAAACACCAGAGATGGTGGCCATACCGCCACCGCACCGGTGTTACGTTCTGGGCAATGCGACGCGACGAAAGGGCGGTCGATGTCGGGCAATTGGGGATCCGTGCTGACCGAGCTCATCCCGCTGGCGCTGGTGGTCGCGCTCTCCCCGCTGTCCATCATTCCGGCGGTGCTGGTGCTTCACACACCACGGCCTCGGCCTGCGGGGTTGGCCTTCCTTGCCGGCTGGCTGATCGGATTGGCCGCGCTGACGGCGCTCTTCCTCACCGTGTCCAGCCTGCTCGGCGGACTGGGTGACAAGCCGCCCGGGTGGGCGTCATGGCTGCGGATCGTCGTCGGGTGTGCGCTGATCGTCTTCGGTGCGTACCGCTGGTTCACCCGTAAGCGCGCAGCCCACACGCCGAAATGGATGCAGAGCCTGAGCAAGGTCACGCCGCCAAGGGCCGCCCTGACCGCAGCCGCGCTGACGGTGGCCAACCCCAAGGTGCTATTCATCTGTGCCGCAGCGGGTTTGGCGATCGGCACGGCTGGACTGGAAAGCTCACCCGCGTGGCTGGCGGTGGCGTGGTACGTGGCAGTGGCCGGCTCGACCGTCGCGATACCCGTGCTCGCCTACACGGTCTCCGGTGACCGTCTTGACGAACCACTCAGGCGGCTCAAGGACTGGATGGAGCGCCAGCATGCCGCTTTGTTGGCAGGCATACTGCTCGTGATCGGTCTTCTGGTGCTGTACAAGGGAATTCACGGGCTATAACTGGGGAAGCCCCAACTCCTCGGCAGGGGCGCTGAGGTATCGGGTCACCGTCGGCGCGATCAGCCGCACCACCTCATCGCCGGACAGCGTCGCCATCGGTGGCACCTGCATGACGTAGCGCAGCATTGCCATCCCCACCAATTGCGATGCGGCGAGCATGGCCCGCATCCGAGCCTGCTCCCCGCCACCGAGCACCTCGGACACCGCTGGCAGCACGTAGCTCTGCATGAACCCACGGAACGCTTCGTGTGCATCGGGGTTCGAGGTGGCCGACTGCAGCATCGCCCGCATGCTTCCTGCGGTATCGGGTGTCTCCCAGATGCTCAGATACGCGCGCAGCATCCGGGTGCCGATGTCGCCGTCACCGTCGGACAGCGCCGCGACCAGCGCATCGGGGTCCATGATCAGCCGCAGCGACTCCCGGAACAGCTCGTCCTTCGACCCGAACAGGTACAGCACCATCGACGGGTCGACATGAGCGTCGCGCGCGATCGCGCGCAGCGTCGTCTTCTCGTAACCATCCGAGGCGAACCGGTTCTTGGCCGCGGCAAGCACTACCTCGCGCGATACCGGTTCACCCTGACGTCGACCCCGCCGCTTGACCGTCTTCGCAGGTGAGGGCATATACCGACACTATCATTTCAATGGCTGTTGAAATTCTTTCCCACCGGGGTTACGCTCCCTCCGACGATTAATTCAACGTCGGATGAAAAGGATTCGTGATGGCCACGCAAGAGGTCGCGAAACACACGCACCACGCATCACCCGTGCACGAACTTCCTGCCGCGATCCGCGCCACCGGGATCATCGTCGTGCTCACGGTCGTGCTGGCCGTCGTCGCGATCGCGTTCGCGCTGCCGGCTGCCCGCTCAAGGCCGCACGATGTGCCGATCGGCGCGGCCGGACCGCAGGCGGCCGGTGGTCAAGTCGCGGACCTGCTCGAACAGCACGCCCCCGGCGCCTTCGCGGTCACCTACTATCCGGGCGAACAAGCGCTGCGCGACGCGATCCGCAACCGGGAGGTCTACGGCGGCATCTCGTTCGGCCCGGACGGGCGGACGCTGTTCACCGCAACCGGCGCCAGCCCGATGGTCGCCCAACTGCTGACCCAGATCGGGACCGGCATCTCCCAGCAGGCCGGTGTGCCGCTGCGCACCGAGGATCTGGCGCCACCGACCGCCGACGACCCGCGCGGGGTGGGACTGGCCGCGTCGGCACTACCCATCACGCTGGCGGGCATGCTGCCGGCGATCGCGCTGGTGCTCCTGCTCAAGCGCGAGGTGTGGACGCGGTTGACGGCGGCCATGGTGTTCGCGGGCGTGGCGGGTCTCACGATCGCCGCAATGCTGCGCTACGTGTTCGGTTCCATCGACCAGAACCTGTGGGGCGTGGCGGCGGGGTTGACGCTTGGCGTGCTCGCCGCAGGACTGTTCATGCTCGGTCTTGGCTCGCTGTTCGGCCGGGTGGGGCTGGCGCTGGGCGCGCTGCTGGCGCTGCTGCTGGGCAACCCGCTGTCCGGCCTGAACAGCGCACCGGAGATGCTGCCGAGCGGCTGGGGCGAACTCGGCCAGTGGTTGCCACAGGGCGCCAACGCCACACTCTTGCGCTCGACGGCATTCTTCGACGGGGCCGGCGCGACGATGCCGATCGTGGTGCTGACCTGCTGGGCGCTGGCCGGAGCGGCACTGATCGTCATTGCCGCGGTGCGTACCGGCAAAGGCGCGCCGGTGGCCGCTTGACTTACACTCGGGCGGCGTGGGACTTGACGACCGTGACGCGCTGCGCATGCTGCGCGACGCGGTCGACCCCGCGCTCGGGTCCGACGATCTGATCCGCAGGTTCTACACGCGCTGGTTCGCCATCGACATGTCGGTGCGCGACCTGTTTCCCCCGGACATGGCCGAGCAGCGCACCGCGTTCGCGCAGGCCATCACCTGGCTGTTCGGCGAGCTCATCGCCCAGCGCGCCGATGAGCCGGTGGCATTCCTTGCCCAGCTGGGCCGCGACCACCGCAAATACGGTGTCGCGCAACGTCATTACGACAGCATGCAGGATGCTCTGTACACCACCCTGCGCAGTCATCTGACCGAAAGCTGGGACGACAAGCTCGCCGAGGCAGCGCGCGACGCGGTCGCGCTGATCGTCGGGGTGATGCGCGGTGCCGCCGACGCCGAAAAGGGCCCACCGTTCTGCGACGGCACCGTGGTCGAACACATCCGGGCCTCCCGCGACGTCTCGGTAGTCCGGCTGCAGCTCGACCGGCCGCTGTTCTACCACCCCGGGCAGTACATCACCGTCCAGGTGCCGCAGTGGCCGCGGCGGTGGCGCTACCTGAGCCCGGCCATCCCCGCCGACCGCGGTGGCGGCGTCGAGTTCCACATCCGCTCGGTCACCGGCGGCATGGTGAGCACCGCGATCGTCGGCGAAACCAACCCCGGCGACCGCTGGCGGTTGTCCAACCCGCACGGCGCCATGCACATCGACCGCGACGGCGGTGACGTCCTGATGGTCGCGGGAAGCACCGGCCTTGCGCCGCTGCGGACGCTGATCATGGACCTCACCCGCTGGGGCGTCAATCCGCGAGTACATCTGTTTTTCGGGGCGCGCTACCCATGCGAGCTGTACGACCTGCGCACTCTGTGGCAGCTCGCCTCGCAGAACCCCTGGCTGTCGGTGACGCCGGTGTCGGAGTACAGCACCGACCCGCCGTGGGCCTGCGACTACCCCGATGTGCAGCCGCCGCGCGGCCTGCACGTGCGTCAGACCGGCACACTGCCCGACGTCGTCACGAGATACGGCAACTGGGGCGACCGGCAGATTCTGATCTGCGGCGGCCCCGAAATGGTCGAGGCCACCAAGGCCGCACTGATCGCCAAAGGCGCACCCGCCGAACGCATTCAGCACGATCCTCTGGCAAGCTGAGCGTCACCACACGAGTCCACTCAGGTACTCGTCAAGGTGGCGGAGCCGACATGTGCCGCACCGATTTTCGGCTCATCGGTCGACGCGGTCGCCTCGGCCTGATCGGCAACCGGATCGACATCCCGCTGTTCCCATTCGTCGGCAAGGAGTTCACGTTCTTCGGTTGTGCGGCTGACCCGCTCAAGCGCGCCCTCGGGTAAACCGGCCGTGGCAGGATTGGAGCCATGTCCGATCTTGAGACCGTCACCCTGCGTGACCCGTCCTCGTCGTTGACCGCAACCTACGTCCCCGAGGCCGGCATGATCGGCACATCGCTGTCCGATGACGGGGTAGAGCTTCTCGGCCAGCGTCGCGGTCTGCAGGCGTATGTCTCCAACCAGAAGACAATGGGCATCCCGATCCTCTATCCGTGGGCAAACCGGTTGAGCAGCAACGGGTATGGCGTTGACGGCGCCGTCGTCACACTGACGCCCGGAACCGGAGGTGTGCGCAACGACGAGCACGGCGTTCCCATCCACGGCACGTTGGCGGCCTACCCCGATTGGCACGTGACCGCCCAACTCGAATCTGCGCTCAGCGCGGAACTGGACTACGCCGCCCGTCCCGGACTGCTGGCCACCTTCCCGTTCCCGCACCTGCTGGCGCTCGACATCACACTGCGAGACCGCACGCTGACGGTGCGGACCACGGTGACCGCGACCACCGGCTCACGGGTTCCGATGTGCTTCGGGTTTCACCCTTACCTGACGCTGCCAGATGTCCCGCGCGCGCAGTGGCAGATCGAGACGCCGGCCATGCGGCGTCGCCCCGTCAACGCGTGGGGCATTCCCACCGGCGCGACGGAAGAACACGAAGCGACCACAGAGTTGTTGGGCGACAAAACCTTCGACGACGGATACGACGAAGTGGAGCCGGGCGCGGTTTTCGCAGTGTCGGGCGGCGATCGTCGCATCGAGGTGCACTTCGACGAGGGGTACACCGCGGCACAGGTGTTCGCACCTGGCAACGACGATGTGGTGTGCTTCGAGCCGATGGCCGCGCCGACCGACGCATTGCGCCGCGGCGGCTACCGGGAGGTATCCCCTGGCGAGTCCGCCGTCGCGCAGTTCCGGATCAAGGTCGCCTAGCGCGGTCGAGCCGAAATGCTCATCCCGCGGGAACACCTTGCAGCGGCCGCAGCGGCGTCGCTCAAATGTCGCTGCCTAGGCGGGCAAATTCACGTATGACTCCGGTTCGTGACGTGTGTGGTTCTCCAAGAGCCGCCGAACAACACCCTCGAACTCATTGGGTGTTGCAGCGACCACTTGAGTCTGAGCGCGGATTCACAGCCCTGCGCGCAATAGTGAGCGGCCGCGCGCTAGCGCTTGTTGCGCGGCTGCCAGACGACCAGCGCGGTGCTCTTCGCGCGCGGCTGGGATCGCAGCGCATCGACTTCCTGGGTGAGCTCACGCACACGCGCCTGCAGCGCCTCGACCTGGTTGGTCAGCTCGATAATGCGCTTGATCCCTGCGAGGTTGACGCCCTCGTCCTGCGACAGCCGCTGCACCTCGCGCAGCAGATCGACATCGTGCTGCGAATAGCGGCGCCCGCCGCCGGAACTGCGCTGCGGTCTGACCAGACCGAGCCGGTCGTAGGTGCGCAACGTCTGCGCATGCATGCCGGCCAGCTCGGCGGCCACCGAGATCAGGAACGTCCGAGCCTCGTCGTTGGAACGCTTGGAAGCCATCAGCGCCCTCGGTTCTTCGCGCAAGCGCTCATCACGCGCCTGCCCATCCGGCTCGCGGGTCGAACCCGGTGGCGCGCTCGGCTTTCGCATAGGCCTCCAGCGCTTCGGCCGCTTCACCTTCCAGGTTCGGCGGCACCGCCACCTTGACGGTGACGAGCAGATCGCCGTGACCGCCCGAACGCTTGGGCACCCCACGCCCACGGACGCGCAAAATGCGCCCGTCCGACGTGCCCTTCGGCACCCGCACGCCGACTTTGCCTTCCAGCGTCGGCACTGAAAGCGTTGTACCCAATGCCAACTCGTGGAAGCTCACCGGAACGGTGACGGTGAGATCGTCTCTGTCACGGCCAAACACCTTGTCCGGCTTGACATGTACTGTCACGTAAAGGTCGCCCGACGGCGCACCCCGCAGCCCAGCCTCGCCCTGGCCGGCCAGCCGGATGCGCTGACCGTCCTCGACACCCGGTGGGATCCGCACGTTGATGGTGCGGGTGCGGGTGGTCACACCGGTGCCTTTGCACTCCTGGCACGGGTGCTCGATGATCGAGCCGCTGCCACGGCATTCGGTGCACGGTTCGGAGAACCCGAACGCGCCCTGGTTGCGGCTGATCACACCGGACCCGTTGCAGTTGGGGCACACCTTCGGGCTGGTGCCCGGACGTGCCCCGCTGCCATGACAATTCGTACACGGCGCAGGACTGGTCAACCGCAGCGGCATCGCCACGCCCTTGGTGGCCTCGAGGAACGAAAGCTCGGTCTCGGTCTCGAGGTCGTTGCCGCGGCGCGGCCTGCTGGGCCGCGGCTGCGCACCACGACCGAACAGCCCACCGAACAGATCGCCGATGTTCGCGCCGCCGGTCTGCCCGGCGGCGTCGAACAGATCGTTCAAGTTGAACTCGGCACCGTCCCCGCCGAAGCCGCCGAAATTGCCACCGTTGAACCGGCCGCGGCCGAAGCCACCGCCGGCGAACAGCCGACGGGTTTCGTCGTACTCCTTGCGCTTGGCCGCATCTGACAGCACGCTGTGCGCCTCGGACACCGCCTTGAATCTCTCGGCGGCGCTCGGGTCGGAGTTGGTGTCGGGATGAAGATCGCGGGCCAGCTTCCGGTAGGCCCGCTTGATCTCGTCGGCGCTGGCGTCAGAGGAGACGCCGAGCTCCTTGTAGAAGTCTTTTTCGACCCACTCACGCTGGGCCATACCGCGTCACCTCCTTACCCTTGACTAGTCGTTCTCTGACGATTCTGCGGCCTGCTCGGTCGCCGCGTCGGTGTTATCGGGCGTGTCCTCGTCGGGCACCGTGTCGACGACGCCCACGAGGGCATGCCGTACGACTTGGTCTCCGACCTTGTAGCCACGCCGCATCACCGTGCCGACGATCGGATGCGTGCCTTCGCCTTCGTGCTGAACGGCTTCGTGTAGCGACGGGTCGAACTCGTCGCCCTCGTCGCCGAACCCCGAAACACCAAGCCCCTCAAGGGCGGTTGCCAACTTGTCGGCGACCGACTTCAACGGGCCTGACTCGAGATCGCCGTGGTTGCGGGCGCGATCGAGATCGTCGAGCACTCCGAGGAGCTGGGTGACAACCGTGGCCTTCGTACGCTCGGCAACCAGCTGCTGGTCACGCAGCGCGCGCTTGCGGTAGTTGTCGTACTCCGCCTTGACGCGCTGCAGGGTGGACTTCAGCTCGGCAACCTCATCGGACGCGGGCGCAGCCACCTCCGGCGCCGGCCCACTTGGGGCCGGCGCGGAGGCAGCGTCACGGATCTCGCCGGTCTCCGGATCGATGCGCCGTTTGTCGGTGACGGTCACCGGCTCGTGCGAATCGTTTGAGCTCACTTGTTCTCCCGGTCATCGTCGACAACCTCGGCGTCCACGACGTCGTCCTGCGACGCCCCGGCAGGCCCCGCCTCAGATCCGCCGCCGGCGGCCTGCTCAGCCTGCGTGGCCTGGTAAATGGCCTCGCCAAGAGCCTGCGACTCGACGCCCAGCTTCTCCATCGCGGACTTGATCGCGCCGATGTCGGTGCCCTCGAGCGCCGTCTTGGCTTCGGCGATCGCGCCGTCGACCTTGGTCAGCGTGTCCTCGGGGACCGCCGAACCTCCCCCAGACTCGCGAGCTTCGCGTTGCTCTTTGACGAACTTCTCCGTCTGGTAGACCAGCGACTCGGCCTGGTTGCGGACGTCGGCCTCCTCGCGACGCTTGCGGTCCTCGTCGGCGTGCGCCTCGGCGTCCTTGATCATCCGGTCGATCTCCTCCTTGGACAGGCCGGAGCCCTCCTGGATTCTGATCGTGTTCTCCTTGCCGGTGCCCTTGTCCTTGGCGGTGACGTGCACGATGCCGTTGGCGTCGATGTCGAAGGTGACCTCGATCTGCGGGACGCCGCGCGGAGCCGGCGGGATGCCGGTCAGCTCGAAGGAGCCGAGCAGCTTGTTGTGCGA
>DATFCF010000811.1:0-7402 GCA_035253445.1 Mycobacterium sp. | reverse complement strand
CCCGGCGAACGTCGCGCACTCCACTCAAACACAGACAGCCGCCAATACCCTAAGTCATGTCAATTGCTGCGTATCATCCCAAAGGTATGTAAGCTACCGATTGTGATGACTCTTGGTCGGGTGCGGCCTGGGCAACCGCCGGCGGTTGATGTCGAACGCCGGATGTCGGCCCGACGGAGTCCACTGCCGCCCAGGAATTCGCGGTGGTACTTTTGTTGCGTTGCCATGGTCCGCGCCGGCAAACCCCCTCGAATCCCTACGCGGACTGTGGCAACTTCATCTATGCGGCTAATGCAATTCGACTTCCCAGCCGCTGATGTCCGCCGAAACGTGTGCCTAATCGAGCAAGTCCGCTGCGCAGCGCCTTTGACGACTTCTGCTCGCGAAGCCACGCAATCCGAGTTGTCGGTCACGCCATCCGGCTGTTTAGCAATATCGAGGTAATTAACGGTGATGTGGGACGAAGAAGTCGACGTGGTCTGTACCGGCTCCGGGGTCGCAGGGTTGGCAAGCGCTATTTCGGCTGTCGATGTCGGCGGTACGGTTTTCGTCGCCGATTCGTCGGGTGATCTCGCCGACGAGACCCCTTTCCGGGCCCGGGACCATCGCTTGCACCCTTGGCTGGGTGTCGACGTCGCAGATTTGGAGACCAACGACTACTTCGCGGAGCTGTCGGCCGACCTGGGCCCGCTGAGCCGGTCGACGTGGGACATCGACGTGCCGATCCGGGTGGTCGAGCAGCGTGTGCGGGTCGACGCGGGCCGGACTGTTGCGCCTTTCGTGGGTGCCCGCCTGCGAGATTGGGCAGCGCGCTGTCTGGCGTCGCCGTACGGCTACCTCTACACCCGGGTGTCTGATTGGCAATCGACGACGTTGTACAGCAGCGACGGCGAGGCGATCGAAGTCGCAGAGATCGGCTCGATGACTCCCGAGCCCGGCAATGTGAGCGGCTCGGTCTACGAATGGCTCGCCGCACAGGCTCATGATCGGCGTATCGACGTGAACCCCGGCAGCTCACTGCAGCGGATCGTCTTCGAGGAGGGCAGCGTGGTGGGGGCCGTGTTCACCACGCCCGACGGCCTCCTGGCCATTCGCGCGCGGCACGGCGTCCTGGTGGCCACCGGTGGTCCGCAGGTCAACGGGGCCGCGCAACACCAATTCCCAGCTGGGGACACCGCGCTGCGCGTCTGCTTGGTCGGCCAGACCGCCAGCCGGTTCGGCCGCGTCGAGCTGCTGACGTCAGAACCCTTTCACCCACCCGCCACGTCCACGTGCCGGCCGGTAAGCCGTCAGCTGCACGTCAACTTGCATGAGACGCACGCTCACTCACATACGTGGCGTTGCGGAAAAGTGTAGGGGTATCCGCCCCTTGGCCAATAGCGCCTCCATCGCCTCTCCGGCGACCGGACGCGACAGCAGAAATCCCTGCGCGCGGTGACATCCGTGTCTTAGCAACGTCATTGCGGCGGCGTCCGTCTCGACGCCCTCGGCGACCAGCTGTAGTGCGAACGCCTCAGCCAGCGCGATGATTGCCCGCACGATTGCCAGATCACCTGGATTCGAGCCCAGTTCGCGCACGAAACCCTTGTCGATCTTAAGGGTGTCCACCGGCAGCGACTTCAAATGGGACAGCACGCTGTAGCCCGTGCCGAAGTCGTCGATCGCGACCTGCACGCCGACGTCCTTCAAACCGGCGAGCGTTATCCGAGTGGTCTCGATGTCCTGCACCACGACGCTTTCGGTGATCTCCAGACAAACGGAGCGGCCTTCGAGGCCGAACTCGTCGATGATGCCGGCGACAGACTCCACAAAGCCGTCGGTGACCAATTGAACCGGCGACACGTTGAGCCGCAGTACCGCGCCATGCCCCACGCCGTGGGAGCGCCACCGCGCAAATTCCGAGCACGCCGTGCGCATCACCCAGCGCCCCAATTCTCCTGCCAGATTGATCGATTCGGCGACACCGATAAACGCGTCCGGCGATAGCAGTCCGCGCGTCGGATGCTGCCAGCGAACCAGCGCCTCGGCTGCCAGTATCTCACCGGTCCGCATGTCCACCTCGGGAAGGTAATGCAAGACCAGCGCACCGGCCTTGATGGCGCTCTGCAGGTGAAGCTCGATGTCGTTGCGAAACTCGCTGTCCAGTGACATATCATCGGTGAAGACCGCGACCTTGTTGCCGCCCGAACCCTTGGCGGTGAGCACGGCCTGGTCCGCGCGCCGAAGCAGGTCGGATGTGGTGTCTCGGCCCGGAACGCCAAGTGCCACCCCGATACTCACCGTTCGGGTGAGCATCTCGCCGTCGATGGCGACGCGTTCACGCAGTATCGATTGAAGCCGAAACGCCAGCGCCTCGGCAGATTTGGCATCCATTGGGGACGCGGGCACGACCACGAACTCGTCGCCGCCGAGGCGGGCAATCAGGCTGGCGTCCTCGGTGCCTTCCTTCAAACGACCGGCGAGGACGCGGATGAACCAGTCACCGGCGGTGTGGCCGAGGTAGTCGTTGATCGCCTTGAGCCGGTCAAGGTCGAAAAACAATGTCGACACCGGTCCCGGTTGGCCCGCTGCGAGTCTGGCGTCAAGGTGCGCCAGCAGAGCACGACGATTGTGCAGCCCGGTCAGGTCGTCGTGCTCGGCGAGGTAGCGGAGCTGTTCTTCGGCTTGGACGCGGGCCTGCACCTGGGCGAATAGCGAAGCAATTGCCTTGAGCGCATTGAGTTCTTCAGGCGACCAGTCGCGGTCGCCAAACTTGACGAAGCCGAGCACCCCGCTGGTGACCTCGCCCGAAAGCAGAGGTACGCACGCCATGGAGGTCACCGGAATATGCCGGCCTTCCTGAATAGTGCGTTGGTAGTCGTCGGTGGCCGGTTCCGGACGGAGAACCAGCGGTTCCTTCTGATCCTCGGCGAGCGCGAAAACCGGATCAGCGTCGGCAAAGTAGACGACAGCGAGCGGGTCTGGATCGGGGATTCCCGGGCGGACCGGCCACTCCGCAACCAGTACCGAGGCGCGAATGCCGTGATCGTTGCGGCGCAGGAAGCTGACGTCGACATCGAAGTACTTGACGAGGTCGGCTAACACTCGTTGACTCACCTCGACCGAGGTGGCTGCGTTTACGCCCATCAGTTGGGTGGCGACTGACGTGACGACCAGCTCCAGGCTGCTTGGCACCTGATCCTCTCATCTCAGCGTCGGCCCCGTGGCGACGAAACTCGGTATTGCCCTCGCCGCCGGCTAGGTACCGATGCTCGCGGCGCGTGACAAAGCCTGAGTACTAACGCGTGTGACTCCGCGGGTTCGGTGTCCGCCAGCTTGTGGAAATTGTATTGCAAATCGCCGAGGTCCTCGGCGAAAGCAGGCGAGAGCTCGCGGAGGTCCACATCATTGAGGGCATACAGGAACGCCGGTGAAATCGGTTGGACCGCAAGCCCATGTTGTTCCGCTCTGATCCACACCGACTCGGTCGCCGATCCGCCGCGTGCATAGTCGGTCAGGCTATGGCCGCGCACGACTATCACGGCTAGCGCGGCGCTCGCGGTCACCCGCTCGTGGGTGGCGTCGCCAAGCCCGAATCCGCCACCCCATGCTGCCAGATTCGCCATCACTTCCGGTCGGCGCAAGATATCGATCATCACCAGATCCGCCGGATCGAGTTCCAGGCTCCGTAGGTCGATACCCGAATCCGGTGACGGGTCGCCGGGCGCGCGAATTTCAGAGAACATGTCCGCATGCAGGCGTGGCGTCAGAAAGCGGATCCGGTCGGCCGCGGCCATGATTGTCGCTGCCGCCTCAAGCTCCGCTGATGTGCTCAGGACGTGAAGTCGCGCCCCCTCGCTTCGGGCAGCTGAACCGAGCAATTCAAGGGTCTGCGCGGGAATGGGGGCACGATCTCCGAGCCGGCGGTTCGTCTCTCGGCGCAGCATCGCCTCGTACATCGGGGCGAGCTCTGGGTCATCACCGGGCGATAGTTGCACCATTGCGGTAAGCGGGGAGCCCTCATCCCCCTGCTGAAAGTCCACTTTGGCAATCGCTCCATGGGCCGCCGCGGCGACCCGTGCGTTGAAAGTCGCCGCTCCTAGCGCAACGGCACTTGCCCGGAACCCGACATCCATCGTCGTCGTGTACTCCGGCGCGAGCCGAATGCACACCGAATCATCGCGCGTGTCGATATGCCAGGGTTGGGCATTCCCACCAGACGGTGCGCGGACCGCGGCAGTCGCCACGATCTCGGAGATCCCGGCCGGTTCAATCGGTTCGGCCTGATCATCGAGAGATCGATGATCAGGCGTCGGCACCAGCGACTCGTCAAGCTGGTCGAGCATGGCCGCGGTGTCGATTCGCACCTTGCCGGAGGACAGTTTCTCGTGCAGTCCGATCCGCCGAACCGCCTCGGCAACGACGGCAGCGTTGAGTGCAACCTCGGACGCGAGCTGGGGCCAGGTCGACAAGGTATTGCCCACCTCGATCAGGGAAGCCGCCATTCGCGGCGAGACCCCTGTCGCATCGACCATTCGAAGGGCGTGCGCCAATTTGTCCTTCTTGCCCAGATCGGTGAGGCTGGCGCTGTCGATGTCACCCAGCAGACCGTGCATCAGCGGGCGCGACGGTTCGAGGTCGAACCTCTCCACGTCCAGTAGACCGCGATCGCTGGTGGTCATCAACACCGGCAGCCGCCGTGCCCGCGCACCCTGGCGGACAAGCACTTTCGCATCCAGCGAGTCACATTCCTCGATGACGATGTCGAGTCCGTCGAGGAACTCGTCAACAGTCATCGCGGTGATTCCGGCCGACACGACTGTGACCGGAAGGTACGGGTCGAGCTCGGCGATCCTCCTCGCACACACCACCGCCTTGTTCATACCAAGGTCGAAGACCGTTGCAGGCACCCGGTTCAGATTGGACAGCTCCAAGTGATCGAAGTCGGCTAGGCGCAACTCACCGCACAAGCCCTGTGCCGCAAGGGTGTGCGCGATGGCATGTCCCACACTGAGGCCGACGACGCCGATACGAAGCTGGCCGAGGTGGTCGAGTTCGGCGGAGGTGATCTGATTTCGATTGCGGTCAAGACGCAGCCGCCGAAATGCGCGCGGACCGAGAACACGGACCACGGTGCGGCGCCAGGAATAATATGCCCACCGAAGCGGCTCGGCTGTCACATCGGGCGGCAGAGATGGAAGTAGCCGCTCCAGCCCAGCCTGTTGTTGCCATGCGTTGTCGATGAACTCGACTCGTGCGTCTGCTCGCAGTTCGTGGAGGCGAGCTTCGTCGGCAGGATCGTCGGTATTGAGAATTACTGCGGCGCGGTGCTCGGCATCATGGGTGCCGGACGTCATCGCATTGTTCCGGCGGTGGCCAGGAGGTCACCCACTTCATCGATTCGTGGCGCCATCCTCTTCTGCTCGGCGAAGAACTTTGAAAGTTGTTTCGGATCAGCATGATTAGCGAATGTACGACGGTTCCACCACGCCAGCTTTGTCTGGTAGCGCTGGTCGGGGTAGGGAGTCGCGGGGATCTTCGCCGCCAGCACCCCACCCGACGAGAGCCAGTGCTTGAGTACGTATTCAGCCGCCGTCGCCACGATGAACTGGATATCGAGCAAGTTCATTGCATGTAGGGGTGTGCGGGAGATGGCAGTGGTGAGTTGCCGATTACGTTCGGGATCATCGGTCACCCAAGCCGTCTTCATTTCGACAACGCCGAATGGTAGTCGATCGGTCACCATTTTGCGGACAGCGTCGAGGCCGGGCTGTCCACTCCATTCAAGAAGGGCGTGGCATTCATCGGCGGAACGATATGGCCCCTTTGCGCGGAGACCTCCGACCACCCTTCCGTCGTCGTTAACGCAAGCCGCGAAAAGTACCGTGTCGTCACCGCGGCGGAGTGCATCCATGTCGAGCGCCTTTTCAACCCCGTGCCTGCGGTAGTTGTGACATGCACCGCGGACGTAGTCCGTCCAAAGATCCCGCTCGATCGCTGGATGCGCGAAAACGATGGAGCACTCGGCGTCGGAATCCCAACAGCTCGGAGTCCTCTCCAGACTGGCTAGGGCACGGCCCGCGGCGTCAAGCTTGGGAGCGGTCATACTTGTCCCTTCGTCGGGCAGGCGGCCAAGGGAATGGCCGTCGCTACTGATTAGTCGTGTACGTCATGTGGATGACTACGCAAACATGAGTATCTCGCCGCGGGCCGCCCCGTTACTAGCTAGCGAGGAAATCTTTTCCTGCAATTTGCCCCCGGCCGGAGACTATTGTACTGCGTGTCCACGGCTCATCGGCATTGTGGCAATCGCAAGATCATGAATTTGCCCAGGTAATCGCGTCTATGGCGCCATTCTGGCGAATTTGACAGTCAATGCCAAAAATTACCGTGACGGCAAGGTGGGAATCTCGGTGATCTTTCGCTATGTGTCGTGTCAGCCAGCGCAATTTGATGTTGTGCGCCGTCTTATCCGCGGTCGCTAAGAACGCGAGGCAACCACGTTCGGACGCCCGTCGTTGCTCGTAGAATTAGCCAATCGGATTGCAACACAGTCGATTACGCCCCCACTGTGTTCACGTGCATTCGATCTGCGGCCGTCGGTTAGCTGCGCGCCTCCGCGCTGGTTCCGCCGCCGGGGCAATATGTGCAGATTCCGCAGCCGGGGCCACCTGCAAGTGACACCCTGAAGCAGGTGGAGGAACAGTACCCGCGCCCAGGTCACAGGGGGTTGTCGGCCAAGGATGTGGGCCGGCTCTTGTTGCGCTGCGCGGACCGACCGGGACTGGTTGCGGCTGTCAGCGCGTTTCTCGCCAATGCGGGCGCCAATATCGTGTCACTGGATCAGCACTCCACGGAGCAGTCCGGCGGCACTTTTATGCAGCGGACGATTTTCCACTTACCAGGTCTGACGGCAGCACGCGACGCCCTCGAACGCGAGTTTCGTGAGCAGGTGGCGTCCCAGTTCGATATGGATTTTCGGCTGACCGAGGCGGCGAAACCCAAGCGCATCGCCATCATGGTGTCGAAGGAAGACCACTGCCTTCTCGATCTGCTGTGGCGCAATCGTCGCGGCGAGCTCGACATGGCGGTGGTGATGGTGATTTCCAACCACCCGAATCTCGCCGATCAGGTACGCCCATTTTCCGTGCCGTTTCTACACGTGCCGGCGACCAAGGATATCCGGGACGAAGCAGAGCGACGCCAACTCGACTTGTTGCGCGGAAACGTTGATCTGGTGGTACTGGCCCGATACATGCAGATCCTCACGCCGCAGTTCCTCGCAGAAGTGGGTTGTCCGCTGATCAACATTCATCATTCGTTCCTTCCCGCCTTCATCGGTGCGGCGCCGTATCGAAGGGCGAAGGAACGCGGCGTCAAACTCGTCGGCGCGACAGCCCATTACGTGACCGAGGATCTCGAT
>DATFCF010000810.1:0-3376 GCA_035253445.1 Mycobacterium sp. | reverse complement strand
CGTCTTGCCCTCAAGGTATTCCAGCGACGCGCCGCCACCGGTCGAAATGTGGGAGAAGCCGTCCTCGGCCAGGCCCAGCTGGCGCACCGCCGCGGCCGAGTCGCCGCCGCCGACGACACTGAAGGCGCCCTTGCCGGTCGCCCCGATGATCGCTTCGGCGACGCCCTTGGTCCCCGCGGCGAACGCCGGGAACTCGAACACGCCCATCGGACCGTTCCAGAAGATGGTCTTGGCATTGGACAGCAGGGTGGTAAACCGCTCCACCGAGCCTGGCCCGATGTCGAGACCCATCTTGTCGCCGGGAATCCGGTCCGCCGGTACCACTTCCGCGGTCGCGTCGGCGGCGAACTTGTCGGCCACCACGATGTCGACCGGTAAATGGATCACGTCGCCGTAGGTCTCCAATAGCTTTCGGCAAGTGTCGATCATGCCCTCTTCGAGCAGCGAGGTGCCCACCGAAACACCTTGGGAAGCAAGGAAAGTGAAGCACATGCCGCCGCCGATGACGAGGCTGTCGGCCTTCTCGGCAAGCGACTCGATGACAGCCAGCTTGTCCGACACCTTGGATCCGCCGAGTACGACGGCGTAGGGCCGCTCGGTCGAGCTGGTCAGCTGCTCGAGCACTTTGATCTCGGCGGCCACCAGCGTGCCCGCGTAATGCGGAATCAGCTTGGCGACGTCATACACCGACGCCTGCTTTCGGTGAACTACGCCGAACCCGTCGGAGACGAAAGTGCCGGCCGAACCGTCTGGGCCGCCGACCAATTCGACGAGCTGAGTGGCCAGCGCCAGCCGCTCGGCGTCGTCCTTGCTGGTTTCCCGCGGATCGAAGCGGATGTTCTCCAGCAGCAGGATGTCTCCGTCAGTCAGCCCCTCGGCGCGGGCCAGTGCGTCGGAGCCGACGACATCGCCGGCCAGCTGGACGTGACGGCCGAGCTGCTCCCCCAGCGCCTTTGCGACCGGGGCAAGCGAGAGCTTCGGATCCGGGCCGCCCTTGGGTCGGCCGAGGTGTGCGGTGACGACGACCTTGGCCCCCGCGTCGGAAAGTGCCCGCAGCGTGGGCACCGACGCGATGATCCGGCCGGGGTCGGTGATGGCGTTGCCGTCGTCCAGCGGGACGTTGAGGTCCGAGCGCACCAGCACGCCACGACCCGAAACCCCTTCTGCGAGTAAATCCGAGAGGGATTTTATGGACAATGAAGCCATCGGGCTACAGCGACTTACCGACCAGCGCGACCAGATCGACCAGACGGTTGGAGTAGCCCCACTCGTTGTCGTACCAGGAGACCACCTTGGCCTGGTTGTCGATCACCTTGGTCAGCCCGGAGTCGAACAGCGAGCTGTGCGGGTCGGTGACGATGTCGCTGGACACGATCGGAGCGTCGTAGTACTTCAGGATGCCCTTGAGGGGACCCTCAGCCGCGGCCTTGAACGCCGCGTTGATCTCTTCGACGGTGGCCGACTTGGACAGTTCGGCGGTCAGGTCGGTGACCGAACCCGTCGGGATCGGCACGCGCAGGGCGTAGCCGTCCAGCTTGCCCTTCAACTCGGGCAGCACCAGACCGATCGCCTTGGCGGCACCGGTCGACGTCGGCACGATGTTGATCCCCGCCGCGCGGGCCCGGCGCAGGTCCTTGTGCGGGCCGTCCTGCAGGTTCTGGTCCTGCGTGTAGGCGTGGATCGTCGTCATCAGGCCCTTGACGATGCCGAACTCGTCATTGAGGACCTTGGCCAGCGGGCCCAGGCAGTTCGTCGTGCACGACGCGTTGGAGATGATGTTCTGGCTGCCGTCGTACTTGTCGTCGTTGACGCCGAGCACGATCGTGATGTCCTCGTCGCTGGCGGGCGCGGAGATGATGACCTTCTTGGCGCCCGCGTCCAGGTGGCCCTGCGCCTTCGCGCGGGCGGTGAAGATGCCGGTGGACTCGACGACAACGTCCACCCCGAGGTCGCCCCACGGCAGTGCCGCGGGTCCCTCTTTGACCTCGAGTGCCTTGACCTTGTTCTTGCCGATGACGATCGTGTCGTCGCCCTCGAGGCTGACTTCCTCGGGGTAGCGGCCCAGGATCGAGTCGAACTTGAGCAGGTGTGCGAGGGTGGCGTTGTCGGTGAGGTCGTTGACCGCCACCACCTCGATGTCGGTGCTCTTGCCCTCGGCCTTCTGCGCCTCGAGCGCCCGATAGAAGTTGCGTCCGATGCGGCCGAAGCCGTTAACGCCCACACGGATCGTCACGTGTCTCTCCCTTAGTCGCGGATGGTCTGCTCGGCCGCCAGCCTAGTGGACCGCGACGTTCTGATCCGCGTAGGGATTACCCAGCCATTTTCGGCGGATCCGCTGCAGCGTCCCGTCGCCTTCCAGCTCGGCCTGCGCGACAGTCAACCGTCCAAGCAGCACCTGGTCCGTCGGCGCGACCGCGATCGCGATGTTCTCGACCGAGATGCCGCGCTGTACGACCTCGACACCCGGTACCGGCTTGACCAGCTCGGTCAGCACCGGCGCCAGCTTGATGAACGCGTCGCATGCTCCGGTGGTCAGGTCGGTCATGGCGGAGCGAACCACGCCATAGTCGTAGACACGGACGCGGGCCGCTTTCCCTTCGGCGACAAGCCTTTCGGCGATCCGTTGACTGGTGTTGCCGCGCTGCACACCGATGGTCAGGCCGTCGAGGTCGTCGACGGACCGAACACGGGGCAGCCGGTTGGTATCGACGGCCAACGACTGCCCCGAGATGACGTAGGGCGGGACGAATGCGGCCTTGCGCTCGCGGCCGGGCGTCACCGTCGTGCCAGCGGCGACACAGTCGAAGGCGCCGGCGCGCAGCGCATCGAAGATTCCGTTGAAGTCGGCGCCTTCGTAGCCGATGAACTCGACGGTCGCTCCCAGCGACTTGGCGATCGCCGTCATCAGGTCGATGTCGAGGCCACCGTCGTCGGGCATGCCGTTGAAGGGCGGGTCCGGGAACGCGGCGCCGACCCTGAGCGTCTCCATGAGATCACCGTATGCGGCCTCGTCCCAGGGCGTGCTCCACGTCACCGGCTATTGCCGAGTGGCCAGTTAGGACACGGATCTCCCGAAAATGCGTGCAATAACTTCGCACTCGGCGCTCGGACAGCTAGGCGTCTTCGAGAAGATCCGGTGTGACGGCCGACTCGGTGTCGGGAATACCGTCTTGTTTGGCCTTGCGGTCTGCCATCGACAGCAACCGTCGAATGCGGCCAGCCACAGCGTCTTTCGTCATCGGCGGATCGGCGATTCGGCCCAGCTCCTCCAATGACGCCTGACGGTGCTCGACGCGCAGCTTGCCTGCCGCGGCCAGGTGGTCGGGAACGGTGTCGCCGAGGATCTCGAGCGCCCGTTCCACACGGGCGGCCGCAG
>DATFCF010000809.1:0-10934 GCA_035253445.1 Mycobacterium sp. | reverse complement strand
CGCGAGAGGACGTCACCGAAGCGCTCGAGCAGCGCACCGTGCAACGTCAGGTCGGCGGCCATCTCGCCGACGAGTCCGGGCAGTGCCGCACGTGCCGCAGGCGTGGTCAGCAGGGCCATCGTGCGGCGCATCATTTCGTGCACATCGCCGGCGAGTGATCCCGTGTCAGGAAGCTCGGTGACGTCGCTGATCGGAAACACCGCCTCGTGCACGAGATGCGCCTTGCTCTGCCAGCGGCGGTAGATCGCCGGCTTGCTGGTCCTCGCCCGCCGGGCGATCGCGTCGACCGAGAGCTCGGCATATCCCGTCTCGCCGAGCAGCTCGACCGTCGCGCGAAGCACCGCGCCGTCGATGCGCGGATCGCGGGGCCGGCCGAGGTCTGTCGTCATTACGTAACTCAGAGTAACATAAGTGCCTGTGACCGACGCCACAGCAGGGCCCGTCCGGCTCGACGACCTCGCCGAGCCCCGCTTCAGCGCCGAGGCCGAGGCGATCCGCGATCTGATGGCATCGATGGCGCCCGACTGCCGGCTCGACTCCGAAGCGCTACACGCCAGGGCCAGTGCGGACATCGGGCTCGACGATTTCGGTGACGACGACTACCGCGAGCGGCTCGACGTGTATCTCGCTGCGCTGCACGAGATCGGCGATATGCACGGCCCTGGGATCGTCAACTTCTACTCGCAATTGGTGCAGCTGCTCAAGAACCGTTTGCTGCTCACCGACCTGTTGGCGCGGCACCCGGAGATCCACGACATCGAGTTGGTGCCGCCGGTCGTCATCGCCGGCCTTCCTCGCACCGGCACGACCCATCTGCACAACCTGCTTGGCGCGGCGTCATCCGATTGTCGGCTGTCGCCTCCGGGATCGCTTCGCACCCTGCCCTATTGGGAAAGTGTCGAGCCGTTTCCGCTGCCCGCCGAGGCCGGTATCGAGCCGGATCCACGCCGCACCCGGATGGATATGGCGGTGGCAGTGATGGACGTCGTCATGCCGCACTTCCGGCTCATGCACGAGATGACCACCGACCACGTTCACGAGGAGATCCAGCTACTGGCGAACGACTTCTCGACGATGCTGTTCGAGACCCTCGCGCACGTGCCGCGATGGCGCGACTACTACCAATCCCACGACCAGACAACGCATTACGAGCACCTCGCCACCCAACTCAAGGCGCTGCAGTTCCTGCGTGGGGGACGGCGCTGGCTGCTCAAATCGCCGCAGCATCTGGAACAACTGCCGGTGTTGAACCGTGTTTTCCCCGGCGTGGTCGTGGTGTTCACCCACCGCGACCCGGTGCCGGTGGCGCTGTCGATGATCGCGATGATCACCTACTCCGCGCGCATGCACCGTAGCCGAGTGCCGGTCGAGGAGATCGCCGCGACCTGGGCCGAGCGCCTCGATCAGATGCTGTGCGCGCTGGTGCGCGATCGCGATGTGATCGGGCCGGAGCGCTCGCTCGACATCCGCTTCGACGACTTCATGGCCTCCGAAATCGGTGTGGCCGAACAGGTGTACGCCTTGGCAGGCGAGCCGATCACCGACGACGCCCGCGCTTTGATGGCTGATTACGTCTCGGGCCACCAGCGCGGCCGGCTCGGCCGGGTGGCGACGTCGTGCGAGATGTTCGGGCTGGACGAGACCCAGCTGCGCGCACGGTTCGCACCGTATGTCGAGCGCTTCCTGGCTTGATCAGGGACCGCGCGACGCTCCTGCACCAAGATCGCGACCAGGCACACCGCCGCTAGCACCCCGGTCAGTGAGCGGCGACCGCCTTCTCCGCCCCGATTCCGGTCAGGGCGCGCACCTCGAATTCGGCGTTGATCTCCGGGTCGCCGCGGTCCGGGGAGCTCAGCGTGCCGACGACGCCGAGGATGAACGCCAGCGGGATCGACACGATGCCGGGGTTGGCCAGCGGGAACCAGGCGAAGTCGACGTTCGGCAGCATCGCGGTCTTCGCGCCCGACACGGCGGGGGAGAAGATGATCAGCACGATCGTCGAGATCAGGCCGCCGTACATACTCCACAGCGCGCCGCGGGTGTTGAACCGCTTCCAGTACAGCGAGTACAGGATCGTCGGCAGGTTGGCCGCGGCGGCGACCGCGAATGCCAGCGCCACCAAGAACGCGATGTTCTGTTCGGCGGCCAGGATGCCCAGCCCGATCGACAGGATGCCGATCACCACGACCGTGATGCGTGACACCCGCACCTGCTCGTCTTCGGTGACGCTGTGGCTATGGATCACGCTGGCGTAGATGTCGTGCGCGAATGACGTTGCCGCGGTGATGGTTAGGCCCGCGACGACCGCGAGGATCGTCGCGAACGCCACCGCCGAGATGACGCCGAGCAGGACTACGCCGCCGAGTTCGAACGCCAGCAGCGGTGCGGCCGAGTTCTGCGCGCCGGGTGCCGCCAGGATGGTGTCGGGCCCGACGAGGGCGGCGGCGCCGTAGCCGAGTGCCAGCGTGAACAGATAGAACGCCCCGATCAGCGCGATCGCCCACACCACCGAGCGGCGCGCCTCTTTGGCGGTGGGCACCGTGTAGAAGCGCATCAGCACGTGCGGCAGGCCAGCCGTGCCGAGCACCAGCGCGATCGACAGGGAGATGAAGTTGATCTGCGACGTCAGCGAAGCACCGTACTGGGCGCCGGGAGCCAGCACGTCGCGGCCGGCGACCGCCTCATTACTGGAGCCGGAGACCGCGGACTGCGCCGCGCCGAGGATCTCGGAGAAGTTCACGCCGAATTTGATCAGCACCATCATCGACATCAGTGCGGCGCCGCCGATCAGCAGGACGGCCTTGATGATCTGCACCCAGGTGGTGCCCTTCATGCCGCCGATCAGCACGTAGGTGATCATCAGCGCACCGACGACCGCGATCACCAGGGCCTGGCCGATATCGCCCGTGACGTTGAGCAACAAGGCGACCAGCCCTCCGGCGCCGGCCATCTGGGCGAGCAGATAGAACAGGCAAACGGCCAGCGTGGCGGTGGCTGCGGCGATCCGAACCGGCCGCTGCTTGAGTCGGAAGCTCAGTACGTCGGCCATCGTGAATTTGCCTGCGTTACGCAGCAATTCGGCAACGAGGAGCAGGGCGACCAGCCACGCGACGAGGAAGCCGATGGAGTACAGGAAGCCGTCGTAGCCGTAGACGGCGATGGCGCCTGCGATGCCCAGGAAGCTGGCCGCGGACAGATAGTCGCCGGAAATCGCGATGCCGTTCTGCGGCCCGGTGAACGCGCGGCCCGCGGTGAAGAACTCGGCGGCCGTGGTGTTCTTCTTGCTGGCGCGGATCACGATGTAGAGCGTGACGGCGACGAATAGCGCGAAGATGCCGATGTTGGCGGCGGGATTGCCGACGGTGGCGCCCTCTGCGGCGAGGATGTTGATGGTCATGCCGCACCGCCCTCGATCTTGGAACGGATCGCCTCGGCACGGGGATCGAGTTCACGGTTGGCCCACACGACGTAGATCGCGGTGATGATGAAGGTGGACACGAACTGGCCCAGGCCGATGAGCAGGCCGACGTTGATATCGCCCCACACCTTGATGGCCATGAAGTCGTGGGCGAACGCGCCCAGCAGCACATAGGCGAAGTACCACAGCAGGAACACCGCGCTCATCGGGAAGACGAAGCGGCGCAATCTGCTTCGCAGCTCGTGGAATTCGGGACTTGCCTGGATCTCTTGGAATTGGGTGCCGTTTGGCATGGGCGTCTCGCGGGATGGATATTGGGTCTCGGGCACGGTGACTCCTGACCTCGACTGTGAACCGGCTCTGCGGCGAAAGGTAGTTGAGACTCAAGTCACATACCCAGTGCCTATGGCGTTGACACGGTGAAGCCCGGGGCCGATGCGGTGAACGGTCGCTCGGCGGCGACGAACGGTGAGCGGTCCGGCGGGCAGGAGCGCTGCGACCCGGGATTGGCCTAGCCGCCTCGGGGCACCCGCTCGATGCCCATGCCCAGGC
The DNA here is from genome assembly GCA_035253445.1 of Mycobacterium sp. Taxonomy (GTDB): domain Bacteria; phylum Actinomycetota; class Actinomycetes; order Mycobacteriales; family Mycobacteriaceae; genus Mycobacterium. The sequence continues at coordinate 6,964 of DATFCF010000809.1, read as the reverse complement.
GCTCGGGCACGTGCATGCGGGCGAAGATCTGCGCGACGTCGAGTGGCACGGCGGCGCGGGTCAGTCGACTGATCACGATCATCGTCGCGAAGGCGATCGGCACACTGATCGCGGCTGGGTAGCCGATCATCACCGCGGGCCAGCCGCCCAGCACGTCGTCGTCGATCCCGCCGGCAACGGCCACGATGACCGCCGTGCCCGACAGCAGCCCGCCCACGACGAGGCCGCACGCGGCGCCGATGGCGGTCAGCCCACGCCACCAGATGCCCAGCGCCAGCAGCGGACACAGCGTCGACGCGGCAACGGCGAAGGCCAGGCCGACGCTGCGCGACAGCTCCAGTCCCGAGGTGGCCAGCGACAGGGGAATCGGGATCAGCCCGCCCACCACCGCGGCGACCCGAAAATCGCGCACCCGACCCCGCAGCACATCGGTGGACAGCGCGCCCGCGATGCTGACCAGCAGCCCGGACGAGGTCGCCAGGAACGCCGCGATGGCGCCCGCCGCGACCAGCGCCGCGAGCAGCTGCCCGGCGGGACCGCCGATGGCCGCGCCTGGTGCGAGCAAGACGGCCGCGTCGGCCGTACCGGTGATCAGCAGCTGCGGTACGTACAGCCGGGCGAACGCACCCAGCAGCGTTGGGAACAAGTAGAACAGCGACAGCAGGGCGATCACGGCCAGCGCCGTGCGGCGCGCCGCGCGCCCGTCGGGGTTGGTATAGAAGCGCACCAGCACATGCGGTAAACCCATGGTGCCCAAGAAGGTTGCGACGATGATCGACAGCACCTGATAGAGGGGATGACCACCGCCGAGTCCGCGACCCGAGGAGATCCAGTCCGTACCGGCACTCGGTGTGCCCGCCACGACCGGAGTGGCCGCACCTGCGGCCAAGGTCAGCGTCGAGCCCGCGCCGAGGGTGTGTTCGCCCGCCGACGGAATCGGCGCCGCGTCGAGGCGTCGGCCGTCGAGGGTGCCCGTCACGGTGATGCCCGCGGGCTCGACAACCTGGACCACCACGTCGGTTTCGATCGCGACGGTCGTGTGCTGCTTCACCGTCGGCGGCAACGGTCCGCCCAGCTCGCCGCGGTCGGCGAAGAACAGTCCAAGCAACGCGAACGCGGGGATGGCGATCGCCGTCAGCTTCAGCCAGTACTGGAACGCCTGCACGAACGTGATCGACCGCATGCCGCCCGCGACGACGTTGGTGATGACGATGCCGCCGACCACCAGCGGGCCGATCCAAACCGGAACGCCTAGAAGGGTTTTCAGCGCCAGGCCGGCACCCTGGTACTGCGGCACCAGATAGTACACACAGATCACCACCACGACGATCATCGCGACCTTGCGCAGCCGCGCCGAGCCGAGCCGGAATTCCGCGAAGTCGGGAACGGTGTAGGCGCCCGAGCGGCGCAATGGCGCGGCGACGAACAGCAGCAACCCGAGGTATCCGGCGGTGAAGCCGACCGGATACCACAACGCGTCGGCGCCGTACTTGGCGATCAGCCCGGCGACGCCAAGAAACGATGCGGCCGAGAGATATTCGCCGGATATGGCGGCGGCGTTCCACTGCGGGCCGACGGTGCGGGAGGCGACGAGGAAGTCGGATGTGGTGCGGGACAGCCGAACCCCGTATGTGCCGATCGCGACCGTGGCCACCGCCGCGGCGAGCAGCGCAGCCGCCGTCAACGGTGAACCGGTCATGGCTCGCTCTCCACCACGCCGACGAAGTCGCGCTCACCCTGTTCGGCGAGTCGCACATACAGCCGTCCGACGCCGTAGAGCAGCGGATACACGAGCACCGCCAGCACCAGCCAGTTCAGCCGGATACCGAACACGCTGAGAGCACCCAGCGCGGGAAAGGCCGCGTTGAGCAACGGGATTGCGCCGACGGTACAGACCACCACCGCGGCCAACCGCAACGCCAACCCCAACTGTGCGCGGACCAGGCCGCGCACCAGGGCGTCGCCGACCTGTGTTTGTTCCTGAACCTCGACGCGGGTGCGTACCATGCGCGCGCCGCGGCGGTGCGCCAGCACGACGCGTTCGCGCTGCGGCCGTTCGCCGCTAGTCATCGGGCCTCAGATTACGCATCGGGTCGCGGACGACCCGGTCGCGCAGTTCGCGGGCCTGGCGCCGGCTCACCGGCAGCTCCACAGCGGGTGAAGCGCCGTTGGCGCGCAGCCGCACCAGCACCGCGCCGTCGCTCGTGCGCAGCCCCGTCACCAGTCGCAGCGCTACCAGGTACGATCGGTGTACTCGCTGGAATCCCCGGTCACGCCAACGGGTTTCGAGTGTGCTCAACGGAATCCGCACGAGGTGTGAGCCCGACGCGGAGTGTAGCCGGGCGTAGTCGCCCTCGGCCTCCACCCAGCCGATGCTGTCCCTTGGCACCAGGTGGGTGACGCCACCGAGCTCGGCGGGGATCACGTCGGAGTCGTCGACATCGGCTGCGGTCTCGGCGGGTTCGGCCGATCGCGCCGCCATCACGCGTCGCACCGCTTCGTCCAAGCGGTCCTGGCGGATGGGTTTGAGCAAGTAGTCGATGGCGCCGACGTCGAAGGCAGCGACTGCTTTGTCGTCGTGGGCGGTGACGAACACGATCACGGGCCGGTTCGAGAAGTTGGCGAGCACGCCGGCCAGCTCGATCCCCGAAAGGCCGGGCATGTTGATGTCGAGGAAGATCGCGTCGATGGTGCGGCCGTTGAGTTCACGAAGCGCGGAGGTGGCATCGCCGGCGCGGCACACCTCGCCGATGTCGGGGTGCTGATCGAGCAGGTACGCCAACTCGTCCAGCGCGGGCGCCTCGTCGTCGACCGCGAGCACCGAGAGCGCTGTCTTCATTTGAAGGTCACCCGAAACTACCTCCGCTTGCCCGAACACCCGACCGGAACTTGGGCACCCGCATCACGACCTTGGTGCCCGCACCGATCGCCGTTTCGACCACCAGACCGTAGTCGTTGCCGAACGCGGCTCGCAGCCGATGATCGACATTGGTCAGCCCGACATGAGCCGAGTTGCCGGTGCCTGCCGACCCGTCAGTGCCAAGGGCATCTCCGGGGCCGGCGCGCAGGGTCTCGGGATCCATTCCGACGCCGTCGTCCTCGACGGTGATGACACAGTCCGAACCCTCGTCGCGGGCGATGATCTCGACATATCCGCCGCCCTTGCCGGCGAACCCGTGGCGCACCGCGTTTTCCACAAGGGGCTGCAGTGCAAGGAACGGCACGACCACGTTGAGCACCTCCGGTGCCACCTGGAGGCGGACCGTCAGCGCCGCGCCGAACCGGGCGCGCTCGAGGTTGAGGTAGCGATCGATGTTGCGCAGCTCCTCGGCCAGCGTCGTGTACTGGCCCGCGGCGCGGAACGAGTATCGGGTGAAGTCGGCGAATTCGAGGATGAGCTCGCGGGCGCGGTCGGGGTCGGTGCGCACGAACGAAGCGATGGTGTTGAGCGCGTTGTAGATGAAGTGTGGGCTGATCTGGGCTCGCAGGGCGAGAACCTCGGCGCGGTCGAGACGCGCGCGTGAGGCGTCCAGCTCGGCCAGTTCGATCTGGCTGGCGGCATAGCGGGCGACCTCGCCGACGGCGCCGAGCATCCCCGGCGCGGGTGAGCGGGTGGTCACGACGACCAGGACGCCGAGCGCATCGCTGTTCTCGGTCAGCAGCGGCTGGGCCACGACGGCGGAGGACTTGACGTGCGTGAGCACTCGGCGCTGGCCGGAGACGGCGTCGCGGGCGGCGTGTTCGCATGCGTCGTTGACGTGCGGTTCCCAGATCGGATCCGCCGTCGGGTCCTGGGCCAGCAGCCGCCCGTCGCCGTCGAACAGGGCGAGGCCGTCGGTTCCGGTCAGGCTGCGGAGGAAGGGCGCCGCGGTCTGCGCGGAGTCCGTGTCCAGTCCATGGCGTAGCGCCCGGGCCGCCAGCGAGGCGGTGTGCAGTGCGGCGTGCACCGCACGTTCGGTCGGGGTGGCCACAACGCGGCGTGTGCGCACCGCGATGACAGCGGCGGCCACTGCCGCCAGGAACAGCGCCGCCAGCGCTATCGCGAGCTCGCCCGACATCTCACCTCACCCGGCTCACGGGTAGCTCGATGCGCGGTGATTTCACCTACTGAACGGGGCAGGCGTACTTTCTGGCCACGTCCATCACCCGCTCCTGTGCCCCGGGTCCGATAACCCCTTGAGCAGCCATCTCCAAACCGATGTATCCCGGTACGCCGCCGATACACGCCTGGTGAGCAACTCGCCACGCGGTGTCTGGATTCAGGTTGTAGCCGTTGCGTTGCAAGCCTTGCAGGTATTCGTCGAATGCCGGTGTGCCCTGGTCTGGCACCGCTTGAGCCGTGCCGGCAAACGCAATAGCGGTAACCATCGCCGCAACAAGGGGTGCAATGACCCGTCTCATGTCCGTCTCCTAGGGGCGCATCCACCGGTTATCGGCTCCACGATCGCACACCCTAGCGACACAGACCCCCCGAACCGGCCTGACCTGAGCGAAGCGTTCGGTCGGCGAAGACGCAACCTCACGGCGGCCTGAAGTGCCGGTCGACTCAGTCCGATCGCTCGGCACCGAGTCGTCCTAGACTGGCCGGGTGCCCACCTTGCAGCTGGTCCAGGATCCGGAAGCCGACGCTCTGCTGGAGTCGAACCCCTTCGCGCTCCTCGTCGGCATGCTGCTCGACCAGCAGTACCCGATGGAGGCGGCGTTCGCCGGGCCGAAGAAGATCGCCGACCGCATCGGTGGCGTCGACGCCCGTGAGATCGCCGACTACGACCCGGAGAAGTTTGCCGCGTTGTGTTCGAAAACGCCAGCGGTGCACCGGTTTCCGGGGTCGATGGCCAAGCGGATCCAGGCGCTGGCTCAGATCGTCGTCGACGACTACGACGGCAACGCGGCGGCGCTGTGGACAGCCGGCGACCCCGACGGTCCGGAGGTGCTGCGTCGCATCAAGGGGCTGCCCGGGTTCGGCGAGCAGAAGGCGAAGATCTTCCTGGCGCTGCTGGGCAAGCAGTATGGGGTGACGCCGAAGGGCTGGCGCGAGGCCGCGGGCGACTACGGCACGGCCGGCTCGTTCATGTCGGTGGCTGACGTCGTTGACCCTGGGTCGTTGGAGAAGGTGCGCTCGTTCAAGAAGCAGGCGAAGGCCGCAGCGAAGGCCGCCAAGGCCTGAGCCATCGACCGAGCGAAGGCCGCCAAGGCTTAATGCCGGTGGCGGGCGCTTTCGAGGTCGAGCTCGGCGAGGGTCGACAGGATCGCGGCGACGTGGCGCCCCGTGGCCGTGGCGGTGTCCAAGCCCTCTTTCAGAGCGCGCAGGGTGATGCCGCGCTCGGTGAGGTCAGCGACCGTCTGCGTCACCTCGGCGACTGACCGTCCCAGCCGGTCGAGCGCGACAACCACGACGGTGTCGCCTGAGCGCGCGTAACTCAGCATGGCGTGCAGACCGGCCCTCACCTTGTCGGCCGGGCCCGACAGCTTGTCGGTGAAGATCCGCCGCTGGTCCACCCCGGCAGCGACCAGTGCGGCGAGCTGTCGTTCGAGGTTCTGCTCGCCGTTGCTGGCTGTGGCGTAACCCAGCGTGACGGTCACAAACTTCAAGGTCTCACGGCACCAGCGATGTGCGGCAGTGACACGCCAGCGCTGTTTGCGGGCTAATCGCGAAGGGGTTGCCCGTCGAAACGCTCGTGGGTGGCGATCTCGTCGACCGGTTTGCGCTTGAGCTTGGTCAGTTGGCGGACCGGTTTGCCCAGCGGCAGCACGGCCGCGATCGCGTAGTTCTCGGGTATCCCGAGCAGTTCCTTCGCGCGTGGCTCCTCTGCCACGACCGCTGTGGTGAGTGCGCCGCCGTAACCTTCGTTGCGCGCGGCCAGCATGATGTTCCAGACGAACGGATACACCGAGGCGCCAGCGATGAGCCCGATGCGGTCGAGGTCCTGGTCGATCGCCGCAACGACGCCGAGGTCGACGCAGATCACCAGCACCACCGCGGCCTCGCGCAGTGGCAATGGCGGGGGAACTTCGGTGGCGGCGATCGCCTGCGCGTCAACACCGCACGGCTGCAACGGATTCCATGGTCTCTCGCCGTTACGGAGCTGAGCGATGTAGCGCTGCATCCCAGGAACGGTCAACTCCATGAGCGCCTCACGGGTCTGCGTGTCGCGCACGATCACCACACGATGGCCTTGGCGGTTCCCGCCGCTCGGCGCAAACCGGGCGTTGTCGAGGATGCGCATCAGCACCTCATCGGGCAGCGGATCGTCGGTGAACTGGCGGACAGCGGCCGTCGTGCGCATCACGTCATACAGGTCCATGGTCACCATCATCGGACTTATGCAATGGTGAATATATGAAGACTCATCTGAACTGCCCCTGCGGCGAGGCGATCGCCGGTGAGAACGAGGACGATCTGGTCGAGAAGGCCCAGGCTCACCTGTCCGAGCAGCACCCCGGCCGCGAGTACGACCGCGACGCCATCCTCTTCATGGCCTACTGATCTCTGGCCCGCGAAATAGAATTCCCGGTCGTTAATCGCGTGATTTCACGACCGGGAATTCTATTTCGGCGCGGAACGGGCTAGGGCACCACCGTCGAGCCGATGGTCGGCATGAACTGGCACTGCTTTTCGGTCGTGGTGACCTGGCCGAAGATCGTCGACATGACGCTGCCAGAGCCGGTGTCGACGATCGCGGTCAACGTCGTCGGGCCCTCCGGATTGATGTCCGACCGCGGCTTGAGCGTGGCGCTGCCCGACTTGCCGGTGGTCAGGTTGACCCACGTGACATTCAGCGGCAGCTTCTGCTCGGCCGCTGGACCCGGAGTGCCGATGGCGGTGAACACGTAGGCGGTCTGGCCCGCAGCCGGCCCGGGCGCGGGAATCGTGGCGGGCCCGGCAACTGAGATCGCCGTCGCCAAGACATTGCCGCCGTCCTTCAAGCAGCCGTTGCTGATCGACGGATACATGAAGTCCTGC
>DATFCF010000808.1:0-5550 GCA_035253445.1 Mycobacterium sp. | reverse complement strand
TGTCGTTTATCGCTGCACTGAGACTTCGCTCGACCGCACTGTCGCGGTCAAAGTCCTCACCGCCGACCTCGACGAGCAGAACCGGGCACGGTTCCTGCGCGAGCAGCGCGCGGCAGGACAGCTGACCGGGCACCCCAACGTCGTCAATGTCCTCCAGGTCGGCGTCACAGAAAATGGTCGACCCTTCATCGTCATGCCGTACTACGCCCAGGACTCTCTCGACGCGAAGATCCGCCGCCGCGGACCGCTCCTATTGGAGGACGCGCTGAGGCTCGGGGTGAAGATGGCCGGCGTACTGGAGACCGCCCACCGACAAGGGATTCTTCATCGCGACGTCAAACCCGGCAACATCTTGCTCTCCGATTACGGCGAGCCCGCGCTGGCCGATTTCGGTATCGCCCATATCGCTGGTGGGTTCGAGACCACCACCGGCGTCGTTACGGGATCTCCGGCATTCACCGCCCCCGAGGTCATCGCCGGCGAGGCTCCGAGTCCCGCCGCCGATGTCTACGGCCTTGGTGCCACGCTGTTCGCTGCGCTCACTGGACATGCCGCCTTCGAACGCCGGAGCGGTGAGCAGCTGGTGGCGCAGTTCCTGCGAATCACCACCGAGCCTGTTCCGGATCCCCGCGAGCACGGTATCCCGGAGGACGTGAGCACCGTCATCGAAGGATCGATGTCAGCGGACCGGGGAAGCCGCCCCTCGGCTACCGAACTGGCTCAGCAACTCCGAGAGGCACAGCGACGACACGGCTTCCCTATCGAGAGCATAACGTTCCACATCGATCCGGAAGCGGAACAGGGTGGAACGCCACCCTGGCGAGCGATGCCCTCTTCGACAGCAGGTGCGTACCAGGGCCACTCTCCCGAAGCACTGGCGTCGGGTCGCACGGCCGAGCCTCCGCTCGAGTTAACCAGCTTCGTCGATCGCCGCACAGAACTCGCCGAGGCGAAGAATCTGCTGTCGACCTCGCGGCTGGTTACATTGAGCGGTATCGGCGGAGTCGGAAAGACTCGCCTCGCGCTGCGTGTCGCCACCACGGCACACAACGATTTCCCCGACGGCGTGTCGCTGGTGGATCTGAGCGAGCTGCGCAACGAGTCGCTGCTGGTCGATGTAGTGGCGGCCGGCCTGGGCTTGCGTGATCGGTCGGCCAGACCCATACATGAGGTGCTCGTCGAATTCCTCGTTCCTCGAAAAATGCTACTCGTGCTGGACAACTGCGAGCAGGTAGTGGACGCGGTTGCCGCGCTGACCGAAACCCTGCTTCATGTCTGCCCTCGGCTGCGGATTCTTGCGACCAGTCGCGAGCCATTTGGTATCGGCGGAGAAGCAGTCCTCACGGTTCCCCCATTAACCGTTCCCGACCCTGACTGCCTTCCGAGGCGATCGCCCCGCGAAGATGCGATGGCGTTGTTCGTCGATCGGGGCGCCGCTGCTGTCCCGGGATTCGAACTCACCGAAAAGAACAAGGTCGTCATAGCTCGAATTTGCCAGCGGCTGGACGGATTACCGTTACCTATCGAGTTAGCTGCCGCCCGGCTGCGGGCGATGGCGCCCGAGCAAATCCTGCAACGATTGACGGACCGATACGCGCTCTTGACCCGCGGCAGCAGGAGCGCGCCGACGCGGCAACAAACTCTGCGGTCGTGCATCGACTGGAGCTTCGAACTCTGCACGTCCCGCGAACAACTGGTGTGGGGCCGACTTTCGGTGTTCGCGGGAAGCTTCGAACTCGATGCGGCGGAGCGGGTGTGCGGCATGGATTCCACGCAAGAAGACCTGCTCGACACAGTGACCTCCCTGATGGAGAAGTCCATCCTTATCCGGGAAGAACACGGCTCAGTGGTCAGATTCCGGATGCTCGAGACTCTCCGCGAGTATGGCCAGGCCAAACTCGAGTTGACCGGCGAGGACGCATCACTGCGTCGCCGACACCGTGACTGGTACGAGGCATTGGCACTCGATGCGGAGTCCGGGTGGATCAGCCCGGGGCAACTGGAGTGGATCGCCCGATTGAAAAGGGAACTACCGACCATCCGTGCGGCGCTCGAATTCTGTGTGGACGACGACTCTGCCGCTGGCCTGCGCATCGCCGCCGCTCTGTGGTTCTTCTGGGCCTCCCAGGGCCACTACAACGAGGGTCGACGCTGGCTTGACCGTCTCTTGGTCCAGCCAGCGTGTCCACCGACCATCGATCGAATTAAGGCATTGTTCGTCGACAGCTTTCTCGCCGGAGTGCAGGGCGACATCCCACGAGCGACCGCCCTCGTGGAGGAGGGGCGAACACTCGCCGGCCAGACACCCGATCCCTTACCGCGCGCACACGTCGCCCTCGCCGACGGGTATCTCACACTCTTCGGTGGGGACCTGCCCGACAACCGCACAACCCTCGAAGATGCCATCTCCGTGTTCACCGAACAGGGCTACCTCCTCTTCCACGTCATCGCTCTCGGGATCCTCGGCATGCTGCACGACCTGCGAAACGACACAGAACAGGCCATCGAATGCTTAGAGCGTGTCATTGCGATCACCGAAGCGCGGGGCGAATCCGTGTATCGGTCGTACATGGTGTGGGCCCTCGCCGTAGCCGTGTGGCGGCACGGTAACCGCGCGAGAGCAATTCCACTACTCAGGCAGGCTCTACAACTAGACCGGTTGGTAAACGATCGCCTCAATGCCAGCATCTGCCTGCAAGTGCTGGCCTGGATCACCGCCGAGGAAAACAACGCCCGCCGCGCGGTCGTGTTGATGGGAGCGGCGGAGGCACTCAGCCGGTCGGTGGGAAGCCCAACAGTGGTGCTGCCCAAACTGCATGTGCACCAAGACGAGTGCGAACGCAGGACGCGCCGGGCACTGGGAGAGCATGCCTTCGCCGCGTCCCACAAAGAGGGTGCTGCCCTCAATTTCGACGCTGCCGTCACCTACGCGCTCGGCGAGCAGATCCGGCCTACCCCGACGTCTGCAGGCTCGTCGAGTCAGCCGACAAAACGGGAACGGGAGGTCGCGGAGTTGATCGCAGAGGGGTTGACCAACAAAGAGATCGCGGCACGTCTGGTGATCTCCCCACGCACCGCGCAAGGACACGTCGAGCACCTGCTGACCAAGTTGGGGTTCACCTCCCGGGCGCAGATCGCAGCATGGGTCGTGGAATCGAAGAACGAACTGCTCTGAGACCGGGGCGGTAACGCGACTTCAAGCGGTGAGCGAATAATGTTCGGCACTGCAGATATGGGCTGTCCTGCACGGAATGCAGCATCGGTGAAACCCACTCGGTCGGGTTTCGACCCACGCACGGACAGGTAGTTCACCGCCGAATCCCAAGTTCAGGATGCGCCGGCGACCCCTTCGGGGTGCGCGTTGTCGCCCTGTCGCACAGCACCGGAAACGTGAGTGCGGTCGTCACCGAGTCCGAACCGTTCCAGGTCGGTGTTGAGTCCGTTGTAGATCTGCGGCCTGTGTCGACGCAGAAAGGCTGCCAGTCCCAGACCGCCAGCTATCGCAACCATCAGGAGCCAGGGCAGTAGCGCGACGAGTGGTGCGTCCGAACCAGCGAGGGTGGTGAAGTTGGTGATGGCGAGTGCAACGATCACGGTAAGCCCGATGAGGCCGAGGAGTGGAGCGACGAACGTCCGCCAGAGTCTGTGGTCGTGGGCGCGCCGAAAATGTACGACGACCGCCAGTGCGGCGAGTGCCTGAAGTACCAGAATCCCCAATGTTCCGAAACCGGTCATGCTGGGAACGAGGGTAGCGAGCGGGTCGAGCCCGAGTACGGCGAAGCTACCTGCCACGCCCACTGCGAAGGCGAACTGGGCGACGGAGGCGCGTTGTGGTACTCCGTTGCGGCGAGTACTGCTCAGCGCCTTCGGCAGGATTTGCGCTCTGCTCAACGAGTAGATGTAGCGGGTGGCGGAATTGTGCAGTGCCATCAGCGCGGCGAATAAGCTCATCAGCAGAAGCACCATCATGACGTCGGTCAGGGCGGTACCCAAATACTGTTGCGACAGAGCGAAGACCAAGTCTCCCGTCGCTGCGTGCTCGAGCGCGACGGATCCGGCATTGGCTGCGCCGACCGCGCTGACGATCGCCCAAGTGGTGACAGCTGCGAATACACCGATGAACCCGACTGCGGCGAAAGTTGCCCGCGGGATGGTTCGGTGCGGATCGCGTGCCTCCTCGCTGAACAGGCCGGTGGCCTCGACCCCGACGAAGACTGTCGCCGCGAAAAGCAACCCGACCCCCATCGAGCCGCCGAAAGCGATCGAGGGGTCGAATGCCGCGAAGCTGAAGCCATTCCGGACGAAGACGGCGATGTCGAAGACCACGAGGATGGACACCTCGAGGACGAGCGCGATCCCGAGTGCCCTCGCGCTGAAGTCGATTCCCTGGCGGGTGAGCACGAAGGCGCCGATCACGCAGGCTAGTGCCCATACGAACCAGTGGAGTTCGATCCCGGTGAGCTCGCCGACGAGGGACTGGAAGAAGAACCCGATGGTGCCCACCGCGCCGGCGACGAAGAAGTTGTAGCCGATCATGGCGATGAGGCCGGTGACGAGGGCAGCCGGGCGTCCGAGACCCTTCAGCACGAAGGTGTAGAAGCCCCCGGCGTTGACGATCTGCTTCGACATCTGCGCGTAGCCCACCGAGAAGAGCAACAGCACGACGGTGACGGCGAGGAAGGAGCACACCATTCCGCCGCCGTTTCCGAATGCGACACCTAGCATCGCGACGACGACAATGCCCGTCAGCGGTGCGACGGCGGCAAGCACGAGGAAGACGACGCCCGGTGCACCCAGGGAGTTTCTCGACAGTGCATCTGAGGGCGAAGTGTCGCGATTGGGGTGAGACATTGCAATTCCTTCGGGGAGAGTGGCAGGAAGAACGAGGTGAGGAAACGGGAGCCGTCCCGGATCGGGACGACTTCCGATTCCGACATCAGTGACCGGCAGACGTGCGACACCCGTGGCGGTGTCATAGTGAGCGGTTCTGCACGGCACAGCCGCGCGGAAGAGCGCGCCGGAGGCGTCCGGCATCGATAGGTCCTCTCCACGTCATCTGCAAGTGCCGCTGCATGGCTACCCGACCTCGCCAGTTCAGGCGGGAAAGGACGATCGCGCCGAGTATCCGAAGTCGGAGAGCAGATTGACACCGTTGACAGCCCGGGATCGCGCCGATGCGAGGTATGCGATGCTCCACGCGACGTCGGCGGCGGCGTTGACGGGAAAATCGGCGTCGTCAAAGTTCTCGACGCCCATGCCGCGTCGGGCCATCGGGGTGTCGACGATCGAGGGACAGACACTGTTCACCCGGATGCCGTGGTCTTCGAACAGTTCGAGTGACAGTGCCCGAGTGAGCTGCACGAGTGCACCCTTCGAGGCGTTATAGGCGAGCATCCCCTTGGCTGCCACGAATCCCGAGTCCGATCCGACCAGCGTGATCGAGGGATTCGTGGACGAGGCCAAGTGCGGCAGGGACCGTTTGACGGTGTGAAAAACGCCGATCACGTTGACGTCGAGTACGCGCCGGAAGTCATCGGTGGTGACCTCGAG
>DATFCF010000807.1:0-2074 GCA_035253445.1 Mycobacterium sp. | reverse complement strand
TCAGCCGATTCGGCTGGGTGTGGGCCATGATGGTGCTGGTCTTCGCGCTGCCCTACTACCTGGTCGTGCTCTTCCTCGGCGGCGGCAAATTCGCCGCAGGCGCGGCGAACCTGCTCATCGCTGGCGTCGGAACCAGTATCGCGGTTGGGCGCACGATGCGGCGGGCCACGGTGGGATCGGTGGGCGCCTGGATCGTCGGTTTCGTGGTGCTGGCCGGCATAGCAATGTTCTTTGCCGATGCGCGGCTGGTGGTATACCAGGAGGTTCCGGCGGTGACGGCCGTCTGCGTCGTGGGCGTCGTGATGTTCTTACAGGCCCGGCGGGGAAAGCCGAAGCGCCTGCTGGACCGCAAGGTTGAGCCGCTGGCGGCCAAGCAAGTCTGGGCGGGTGTACCGCTGGTCGTCGCCGTTGCCCTTGCCTTGACGTTGGTCCGATTGCCGACGGACGTCAGTACCGCGCCGATCGACCGGGCCAGCCCCTACCAGCTGTCCGCCGGCCGGCCGCTTCTCACACCACCGGGCTGGTCGACAGTGCGAACGCAGGACTACCGCGAGACGAAGCGCCTGTACGGCGACGGTTCTCTTCTGGTCCGGCAATGGATGACGGCCCTGACCGGTGACCCCCGCTTCGACAAGTTCGCCCGCCCGAGAACTCTCGTGGTGGACAGCCTGGTGAGTCGTCGCCCCCACTCGTTCGGCGTCTTTCCCGGTCGGGTCTTGTACGGCTTGACCGACGCCCGGTTCAGCGCGTTGCGACCCGTCGACCTGGGGATGGGTGTGACGGGGCATATTGTTTCGGTGGTCGATGACGACCTACTGGTGACCTGGGACGCCGTGCAGTTCGCTTGGGGCAATCGCCAACTCGCACAGCGCATCTCCATCTTTGCCGTCGACAATCACGACCAGGACGCTCCGTTCCCGGAGCCGTCGGGCGACATGGTGCCGACGCTGCGCACCCTGATCACACTGTTGTTCCGCGGCAACGCCGTATTCGATGCGCGCACGCCGTCATTCAAGGACGCCGAGTTGCTCACCGAATTCGGTCGCGCGCTGGTGGCCGCGCAGTTCCCGCCGTCAGGGGCAGGCGGATGAGCACCGGAACCGAAATGCCCTCGGCCGCTTCGATCACCGACGAGGAGCGCGATGACGCACTGCGAAGAGCGATCGACGGTCTGCGTGAGGATGATCCGGTGGCCTCGGCGTCGACGGCCGTCACCGGCTGGCAGCGCTGGGTGCTGTGGTCGCTGTTGGTCACCGTCATCGGGTTGGCGATCTGGCAGCCCGAGGGCACCGCCGTGACATTGGTCGGCCTGTGCACGCTGGGCTACCTGCTCACCATGTGGGACAGGGTGCTGATCTTTCGCGACGGTCTGGCCACGCGACCGATCGTCGTCACCGACGAGGAAGCCCGGGCGATACCGGACGCGGACCTACCGCTGTACACGATTCTCGTTCCCGCTTATGGCGAACCCGAAGTCGTGGGTGAGCTCATCGGGGCGATGGCAGCATTGGAGTACCCTCCCGACAAACTTCAGGTGCTACTACTTCTCGAGGCCGACGACGGCGTGACCATCGCCGCGGCCAAGGGGTCCGCCGAATCCGATGCCATCATCATCGTTTTGGTTCCACCTGCCGAACCGCGCACGAAACCGAAAGCCTGCAACTACGGCTTGTACTTCGCGACCGGCGAGATCGTCACGATCTACGACGCCGAGGATCTGCCGGAACCCTTGCAGCTGCGCCGGGTGGTGGCGGCGTTCCGCCGGCTGCCCGCCAACGTCGCGTGTGTGCAGGCCAAGTTGGAGTACCACAACGGACACCAGAACCTGCTGACTGCATGGTTCACCGCCGAGTACCGGCTGTGGTTCGGTTACCTGTTGCCGGGCATGATGCGAACGTCATCGCCGATTCCCTTGGGCGGCACGTCGAATCACCTGCGCCGAGAAGTTCTCGACGAGATCGGCGCGTGGGATCCGTTCAATGTCACCGAGGACGCCGACCTCGGCTTGCGCATCGCCGCGAGCGGATACCACACAGCTGTCGTCGATTCCAGAACACTCGAAGAAGCCAATAGC
>DATFCF010000806.1:0-3438 GCA_035253445.1 Mycobacterium sp. | reverse complement strand
CTGATCATATCGGCGATGACAGGCATGCGCGCCGCCCGCCCAAGTTCTCCGATGAGGGCACGGCAGACGGCCGGCCGTTGTGCCATTAGCCGCAGCTGAGCACCGACCACAGCCTGGAGGCGGTCTGCGCCACTGCCCTTCCCTGCGATGATTGCGCTTACCTCGTTGGCGATTTGGTGAAGCACGTCTTCGAGCAGGAAAGCCAGGATCTCTTCTTTGCCCGCTTCTTTGCCCGCGAAGTAGTAGTACAGGGTGGCCTTGGCGATGCCGGTGACTCCGGCGACGTCTTCGAGGTGTCGTTGAGACCGCGTTCGGCAAACAGTTCCGCAGCGGCGGCAGCCGCTCGGCAATCTGAGCCGAAACGTCGCGTATTTGATCCTCCTGGGGATTAAACTGCGAGTCTAAACTCGCATTCGGGTATGGCGGGAGACCTATGTCGACGGTGCAGATCCGCTACGACCCGTTCGATGCGGGCATTCACGACGATCCCTACCCCACCTACCGGCTGCTGCGCGACGAGGCCCCGGTATATCGCGCGGAGGATTCCAACACTTGGGTTCTCAGCCGCCACGCCGACGTGATCGCCGCTCTGCTCGATCACCATAGCTATTCATCGGTCAACGGTGTCTTTCCGACCCCTCCGGGAAGGCCTCTCACTGAATCGTTTCTCCCGATGATGATCATGATGGATCCGCCAAGGCACGATCAGCTGCGGGCGCTGGTCAGCAAGGCGTTCACCCCCCGGCGCGTGGCCGCCCTCGGCGACGGTATCGAGGATCTGGCCGAGTGCCTGGTTCGCCAACTCAGCGGGGGCGACGGCGTGGTGGACTTCGTTGGGGATTTCGCCGCCATTATCCCGGCGATGGTGATTGCTGACCTGCTGGGCGTGCCGCGCGAGGACCGTCATCAGTTCCGGCAATGGTCCAGCAAATTGATCCAGTCCGACCCGGCGCACGGCGAGGTCGGCGAGGGTCTGGCGGCCGCGGCGGCGGTGTACGCATATTTCGCCGACTTCCTGGCCGACCGCCGCCGAACACCGCGGGATGATTTGGTGTCAGCGCTGGTTGCCGCTGAGATCGACGGCCAGAAGCTCAGCGACGACGAGCTTCTCGGGTTCTGTCTCCTGCTGTTGATCGCCGGCCAAGAGACGACCACCAATCTGCTCGGCAATGCCGCGGTGGTGCTGGCCCAACATCGGCGAAGCCGTCAGCGACTGGCCGCCGACTCGGCTCTACTCGGCCTCGCGGTGGAAGAGTTGCTGCGTTTTGACTCCCCGGTGCAAGGGCTTTCCCGTGTGTTGACACACGAGATGACACTGCACGACATCACGATGTCACGTGGTGAGTCGGTGCTGCTGTTGTTCGGATCTGCCAACCGCGATGAACGCGTGTTTGCGAACCCGGACGTCTTCGACATCGACCGCAGACCCGAGCACCAGGTGGCTTTTGGCCGCGGGATCCACTTCTGTCTCGGCGCTGCGTTGGCGCGTCTGGAAGCTCGGACAGCATTGCGCGCGTTCATATCACGGGTGCCCGACTGGGACGTCGACCTCCATTCGGCCGTGCGGCTACACTCGGGGCCGATCCGCGGCTATCTGTCGCTGCCGATTAGGTGGTCGGCGAGCTAGTCGCGCCGACCTCAGTTGGCGGCGGCCGAAACGGAATCATCATTGGCCGAATCGTCGCGCTGGTGGGCGAGCAGAAAGTCGTCGACGATTCGGACGCAGTCGTCGTGCGTGATGATGCGCAGACCTGTCATCCGCGAGAACATCAACGGGCCGATGAGTTGGCTCAAGACGAGTTCGAGGTCGAATTCGTCGAGCTCAGCGCGAGCTTCGGGGCTTGTCAAGATGGCATCGAACGGCTGGCGGTACTGGTCGATCACCCGTGCCCGCAGCGTGCTGTTTGATCCGGGCTGATCGGTGTCGGCGGTGCTGGGGCCGAGTGCGACCCAGGCCAAGGTAGTGACATGGAATGGCGCGTCTTCCAACAGCGTTGCCTGTCGGCTCAACAGCTCGATCAACTGATCCCGCAGCGGCCCGGTCGACGGCGGCGGAGTGACTTGGGGCAACAGCCGCTCAAAGGTGGCGGCCAGTAGATGCGCCGAGCTACTGAAGTGGCGATAGAGCGTTGTGCGCGCCACCTTTGACGCCTTCGTGACGGCATCGATCGTGACAGCCTCGATGCCCCCGGAAGTGAGTAGGTTGGCGGCAGCATCCAGGAGCCGGTTCCGCGAGCGCAATTTTCGGGGATCGACTTCATCGTCTTCAAAACCCTCGGGGTTCACTCAACACCTCCTCGCCGGGTGTAAACGCATGAACCCAAGCGTCCCAGAAATCCAGTGCGACCGATACAGCAATACTAGAAGTATCGTAGCGATACTCCGAGTACACTCTTGTCAACGCGATGAGTGCGTGAAGGGAAAAACATGGAGAGTCCTTGGATCATTGGATGCATGGTCCAGCGCGTTGCGCTGCACGACGGCCTCGTGCTGGACCTGGACGGCTACAACGAAATTGTCATCACAAGTCCACTGCGGCTGACTCTGCCTGCGTACGGTCACTCTCCGGGGGAGGAAGTGACCGTCAACCCAGCCGATGTGGCCGCCTACCAGCGCCCAGTCCTCGATGTCGCCGGATCCGTCTGCACCTACGCGGCATGCGACGAGAGCGGCGCATTGCATCTCGAGTTCTCAACTGGGGAGTGGATCGACGTCGCCGCCGACGAGCACGCCATCGCCTGGAAGTTGTATGGCAAACGTCACGGCTACATGGTGTGCCTACCGCAAGGACGAGTACGTGCTATCCGCCATGACCTGCCAGAAGCCGACGAATCCGGCGCGGAAGCCGGCTCGCTTGTGCGTTGACACACGCGCGGTCTCCCGCACATTGCCTCGCCACCGGCACTCTTGATACCGCGCCTGTGATTGATTGACATTCGTCGTTTCGGGTACTAACAGTATCGTAGCGATACCGACCGTACCGGAAATGTCGAGTGAGGTGCGATGGCTTCCGTCAACCCAATCCAGCCGGTGCTGACGTTGTCTCGAGGCCAGCAGTGGACACTAGCCGTGTCCTGCCTCGCGGTGGCGCTCGTCGTCGGGTCGATGGCCGCCCTGTACACGTCGCTGTCTGACGTCGCCACCGACACCGGCGCCACCCAGATCCAGCTGACGTGGATCGTTGACGCCTACACGCTAGCGGTGGCGTGCCTGGTGTTGCCCGCGGGCGCGGTCGGTGACCGATACGGCCGCCGGGAAGTGCTGATCGGGGGTTTGCTGGTATTTTCCGGCGCGTCGGCCCTGCCGCTGTTCATCCAGAACCCGCCCTGGCTGATCGCGGCCCGCGCCGTCGCCGGTGTAGGCGCGGCGTTTGTGATGCCCTCGACCCTATCGATCATGACCGCCGAGTTCGACGACAGACACCGAAGCCGCGCCGTC
>DATFCF010000805.1:0-2832 GCA_035253445.1 Mycobacterium sp. | reverse complement strand
AAGGAAAACGTGGCCGACCACAAATTCGTCATCTTTGCCATGTGCGACCCGTTACTTCGTGACTCCATCACACTCGCCTGCCGGCTGCCCCTTTTCGAATCCTGGTTCGTGCCCGACCAGTCGCTGTTCGAACAGTCGGTGGACGCGATGCTCCCTTCGGTCAACATCGGGATCCGCTACACCGATCTTGACGGGGGCCATCACGACGTGGCGCCCGGTAAGGTTCAATTGATGGAGGTGGGTTACCGCGACTGGCCCGAGTTCTTGACCTTCTTTCGCGGACCGATCGGGACAATGCCTCGGCAGAATCCCGCGCAGTACCTGGGTACTCTACGTATCTTCGAGTGCGACCTCGGCGAGCTCACCGACGTCGACCACGCCGTTGGTTCAGTGGAGAATCTGTCTCTCCGCTTCACGACCTTGGGGCGGATGGACGACGGCTTCTGCTTTTGGCAGGCCCCATATCCATGCTACGTCGAGCGCATCCGCTTCGACGCAATCGCACTGGCAATCAACGGTGCCTCATGGCTCTTCCAGGTCGTGCCCTTCACCCTCCGATCCCCGATCGCAACTGCCGGATGGACCCCAGCAGAACAGCTGAAGGATCTCACCGTACGCTCCTGGCTGCTCCCCGGCCACGGCGTCGCACTACTGTGGAAGCCATCTGCGAATGACCACACCACCTCCGGACAGATCCTCGACATGTGACATTTCAGCCGTACACGCTGCGATCGCTCCGTCGGAGGCACTCCAGCGGGAGCGCCGAAGTCTGTATCAGCTCGCCATCGAGCTGCTAGCGCCTGGGAGTTCACAGGCGCTCGATCCCGATGTCATCGACAGTCCGTTGGCGCGCCACCGCATCGGTGACGCGCTGGCCGGTCGCACGAGGCTCTTGCGGTCCACGTTGGTCGGAATCAGCGCCTTGGCAGCAACCGGCAGCGGCGCCCACGGCCCACGAGTGGCATCGCGTCCCGAGGCGAACGATCTGCTCGCGGAGGCATTGGACACCGTCGGGGTCGAATTGGGCCGTCAGCAGGCGGCATGTGGACAACCTGAGTTGCTCACCGAGGCCGACGGCGAGCGCTTCGCCTCGGCACTCGCTGTATTGCGCAATGGTGTGGCTCTCACTCGGTCGGCGAATCCCCAATTGATCGAGGATCTGCTCCCGCATATCGCGCTGGTCGGGATCGTGGACCCCCAGCGTGCTGGACGGCTGGCCTCAGCGTCTCCTCGCACGTTTCCCGGATTAGTCCTGCTGAAGGGCCCGGCTTCGGCCATCGAGGTGGCGGAGGCACTCGTGCACGAAGGTGCGCATCAGAAGCTTTTCGATCTGGCCATCACCCGTGACCTGCTCAACGCCGACTCGGACAGGTGTCCACCGTTTCATCCGCCGTGGGCGCCGAAGGAACACCGCTGGCCACTCGAGCAGGTCCTGGCCGCCTGGCACGCCTATGCCTGTCTTGCGTGGTTCGCTCACGACGCGCGGATCATGGCGGGAGAAAGCACGGTCGGGGCCGACTCGTTGCTTCCGGTGGCGAATGAGCGGAGCAAACTCCTCGGCCGATGGCTACTGGACAATGACGATTACCTCGGCACCGACGCCCATAGGCTGCTGGACGGCCTCATCGGTCGACGCCCGCACGCATCCTGCGCCACTGAGAGCTGCTCAAGTCCGATAACCGCGCCGGTGCTCACCGACTACGTCATTGACACTGCGTTGGAGCTGCGTCGCTGTGGCTCGCCCGACCGCGTGCTCGTAGGTCGCCCATCGCACCCACCCCAGCTTTACTGGGTCAGCACTGACGCGGCAGCCCTGCTCGAGCTCCTCACGCGGAAGTCTTTCGACGAGGTCGTCACCACATTCACCCAGCGGTGGGGTATACAGCGACGCGAAGCGACTCACCAGCTGACCACGATGCTCACTGATCTCTTCAAGTCAGGACTCGTGACAGCAAGAGGTACAACGGCCGCTGGCCCGTGACACAAAGTCGCTAAAGTTTGGCCTTGGCGGTGACTTCGCGCTTGCCGAGTCCTCGACGGCCATGATCATCCCTGTAAGGGTGACTGCTGCAGGACATCGGCACGTTGGGGTCGTAGCGCGGTTGGACCGTCCTGCCAGGTCGGAAGCGATGAGGTCACTCTTTCGGTGCATCAGGCGCGGGCCCCGGGGCGCAGGTTGGAACGGATCAGGCCAACAAAACGACACGAAGGAAACAGAGTCGGGTACGGATATCTGCCTGTGACACAACGTTGCTAGCATCTGATCTTCACGGTGGCCGTGTTACACGTGTACGAGGGGACGGACTTTGATGACCATGCGAGGCGTCGTTGAGGGCAGCACACCGGCAAAGCACTCCGTGCGTGTCGACTGGTTCCGGCGTGATCCCGGTGGCACAACGATCTTCGTCCTGCCAGGAGACGATGGCGTCGCTTCGCAACCGGCCACCGAGCATGATGGCGACGTCCCTAGCCAGGGCTGACCCCCACCCCGGGGCGCTTGCCGTCGCGGACCGCAATCCCACCGTGTCGAGCTCACGTACAACGTACGTATGGCAGGACTTGCGGAGTAAAACCGGCCAAAAACCCGCGCATGCGGTCATAAGCCCATGAAAAACAAATAGTAGCGGAGTTATTCGGTTAACAAACGGTCGACAGCCAATGTCATACCAGTTAAGCGTGTCCAGGTAAACTGATGTGAATGAGCCCTGTGGCGCAAGGCACCCAAGTGCGAAAGTCCGATTCACCTGGACAAGCCGGTCCTGCGCCGCACTTTGGAACTGACGGTGAGCCTATGCTCCTGGCAGGTTCACTCCCGGACTGACAACCAATATG
>DATFCF010000804.1:0-5375 GCA_035253445.1 Mycobacterium sp. | reverse complement strand
GCATCGGAAGCGCCGTCGCACACCGGCTTTCGGCGTTCGGTTGCTCGATCAGCTACCACAACCGCCGTCAGGTCGCCGACACGCCCTTCACCTATGTGGCGTCGCCGGTCGAGTTGGCCCGCCAGGTCGACGTACTGATCGTCGCAGCGGCCGGCGGTGCCGACACCCGCAACTTGATCGACCGTGACGTCATCGATGCGCTCGGCGCGAACGGGTACCTCGTCAACATCGCCCGCGGCAGCGTGGTCGACGAAGCCGCGTTGGTGGACGCGCTGACCGCCGGCCGGCTGGCAGGCGCGGGCCTGGACGTGTTCGCCGAGGAGCCGACGGTCCCCGTCGAACTGCTCGCCTTGAACAACGTCGTGCTGCTACCCCACGTCGCGAGCGGAACGGAACAGACCCGGGCCGCGATGGAGGACCTCACGCTGCGCAACCTCGACCAGTTCCTGAAAACCGGCGAACTGGTGACGCCCGTTTCCTAGAAGCCGTTGCAGGTATTGGCGACCTGGATGATCACCGGGGTGTATTGCTGAACCGCAGGCACCCGCTGCGCCTGCGCGACCATCGCCCTGCGCCCGTCCGGCGGCGAGGCGATGAGTTGCTGCAGCCACGCGGTCGCCAACGGCGTCTCCGACAACTGGCCGGCAAGTTCGGGCGATTGGGCGTTCAACGCCGCCATCACCTGCGGATACGTGCACGTTGAGTTGATGATCGGGGTCACATCAGGTTCTGCAGAGGCGATCCCGATTCCGGTGGTGAAAGCCAGCCCCAGACCGCCAACCGCGGCAACCAGTTTCGTCGTCGAGAACATTTTCATTGACCTTTCAAATGTAGTTATTAGACGGTAGCAGGAATTTGCTCTAGCCGACGACGTCCTCCACCAAATCGTCCGTCGTCCACTCTCGCTGAGGCAGAACGTCCCTGAGTAAGCGAAGCAAAGCTGGGTTGCTGCTATCGCCCCGCCACACCGCGTCGAGCTCCACCGGCCGCTCCCGGAAGGCCCCGATGGACCGGAACACCACGCCTTCGGGGTGCAGCGTGGCCGCTGACGCCGGGACGAGAGCGATACCGGTTCCTGAGCGCACGAGCACCAGCATGGTGTGCACCTGGGTGACGTATTGCACGTAGCGGGGAGTCGCTCCGGCAATGGTGAACGTACTGATCAGCAACTCGTTGAAGTACCGCGCTTGCACCGGCGAATACATAACGACGTCCTGGCCGTCGAGGTCGTTGAGAGTCAGCTGCCGCGCAAGGCCGGCCAATGGATGTCCAACCGGCAGCGCGGCAACGAGTTGCTCGTGCAGCAGCGGGCGGGACACCAGGCCGGGCCGCTTCAGCGGCGGGCGGGCCATACCGAGGTCCAGCTCGCCGGTCATCAGCCCTTCGATCTGCGCTGCGGTGACCATCTCGCGAAGGTCGAGCTTGACGTCGGGCAGCTTCTCCCGTGCGGCATCAAGCAGGCGGGGCAGCACCGCGTGTGCGGACGCCGCGGTGAAGCCGACCACGACCGTACCGAGATCGCCTGCCGGGATCCGCTTTACCGTCTGCGCCGCGCCCTCCGCCAGCTGCAGTATGCGGCGGGCGTCGGGAAGAAACGCCGCCCCCGCAGGGGTGAGCGTGACCGATCGGGTGGTGCGGTCGATGAGGTGCACACCGAGTTCGTTCTCCAGCTGCTGGATCTGCCGGCTCAGCGGCGGCTGCGTCATGTGCAGCCGCTCGGCCGCCCGCCCGAAGTGCAGTTCCTCGGCTACCGCGATGAAGCAGGACAGCCGTGCGAGCGAAAACACCGATGCACTCCTCGCATCATTTGAGGCCGCAAATGCGGTAATCGTGCATCAGTCTACCGGCGGTGTGGTTACCAACGGGGGCTGATCGCCCGGTAGGCCGGATCGATCGTCTGCATGTACCCGGTGTCGTCGCGGTCACGGATGCCGCAGCGCAGGTATTGCTCGTGCAGTGCGGCGAGTTGATCGTCGTCGATCTCGACGCCCAGCCCGGGTGTCGTCGGCACCGGCACCGAACCGTTCACGAACTCGAGCGCACCGGGTTTGACGATCTCCTCCGACTTCCACGGCCAGTGTGTGTCGCAGGCGTAGCTCAGGTTCGGCGTCGCGGCGGCCAGGTGCACCATCGCGGCCAAGCTGATCCCGAGGTGGGAGTTGGAGTGCATGGACAAGCCGAGGCCGAAGTTCTCGCAGATGCCGGCCAGCAGTCGAGACCTCTGCAGTCCGCCCCAGTAGTGGTGGTCGGAAAGCACCACGCCGACAGACTGTTTCGCAATGGCGGGCGCAAGCTGGTCGAACGCGACCACGCACATGTTCGTCGCCAGCGGCATCTGGGCCTGCCGCGCAACCTCGGCCATGCCGTCGAGGCCCGGCGTCGGGTCCTCGAGGTACTCCAATATCCCGGCCAGACCCGAGGCGACCTTGACCGAGGTTTGCGGGGTCCATGCGGCGTTGGGGTCCAGGCGCAATGGATGTTCCGGGAAGGCTTCCCGCAGCGCTTCGATGGCCGCCATCTCCTCGTCGGGCGGAAACACCCCGCCCTTGAGTTTGATTGCGGTGAAACCGTATTCGGTGACGATCCGCTGTGCCTGAGCGACGATGCCTGCCGGGTCCAATGCCTCACCCCACGCATCGGGTGCGAGTCCGGGATGCGCCGCCCACTTGTAGAACAGGTAAGCACTGAAGGGGACAGCGTCGCGAACCTTGCCGCCGAGCAGGTCGGACACCGGCCTTCCCGTCGCGTGGCCCGCCACATCCAGGCAGGCCACTTCGAACGGGGACAGAATCTGGTCGACAACGCTTGCCGACGCGATCATCCCCGCGGTTCCTACCGCACGGAAGTCGCCACGGAGCCGCTCGGTGATCGCGGCGCGAATCGCGTTCAGGGAGAACACGTCCAGCCCGGTGATTGCATCGGCAGCCGCTTCCAGCCTGCCGAGGTGCGCTGCGTCGGCGTAGGTCTCGCCAAGACCGATCAGACCGGCGTCCGTATCGAGCTGGACAATGGCGCGCAGCGCGTAGGGCTGGTGTACGCCCACTGTGTTCAGTAGCGGCGGGTCGACGAACGCCACCGGGGTGATGCGCGCCCCCGTGACGCGAATCGGCTCGCCGGGCATCACTGCACCGCTTCGGTGGCCAGCGCCTCCGCGAGTACGGCCCGCCCCGATGCGATGATCGCACGCAGCGCGGCGATATCGTCTTCGGTCGGCATGATCAGTGGGGGCCGCACCGCTCCGGCGTCGATACCCTCCAGCGTCACACCGGCTTTGATCAACGACACCGCGTATCCGGGCACCGTGTCCCGCAGCCGCACGAGCGGATGGAAGAACTCGCGCAGCAGCGCGGCGGTCAGGCCTTCGTTGCCGGTTTCGAGCGCTTGGTAGAACGCCAGTGCGAGCTCGGGCGCAAAGGCGAAGGTCGCCGACGAGTACAGCGTCACGCCGATCGCGCGGTACGCCTGCTGCGACACCTCCGCGGTTGGCAGGCCGTTGAAGAACTGGAAGGGCTTTCCTTTCGGCGCCAGGGCGTCGGTCACGGCGCGCACAATGCGGGATACCTGATCGAGATCGCCTGTGCCGTCCTTGAATCCGACTACCTTGTCGATCTGTGCGACCGCAACGGCCGAGGCCTCCGTGTAGCGCGCATTGTTGCGGTTGTAGACGATGACGGGCAGATCGGTGGCGTCGGTCACGGCCCGGGTGTAGTCCACCAGCCCGGCCTGCGGCATCTCGACGAGATAAGGCGGCAGCAGCAGCAAGCCGTCGGCGCCCGCGTCGGCGGCGGCCCTTGCGAACGTTTTGGCCTGGGCGATCGACCCGCCCGCGCCGGCGTATACCGGTATCCGGCCGCCGACCACGTCGACCGCGGTGCGGACAACGCTACGCAGCTCCGATGCATCGAGGGCGTGGAATTCGCCTGTGCCGCATGCGATGAAAACACCCCCTGGGCCCGCATCGACTCCCTTGGCGACATGCTGTGCCAAGCGTTCGGTATCCACCTCACCCGATTCGGTGAACGGGGTGACGGGGAAGAACAAGACGCCATCAAAGGCGGGGTGCATGAAGACTCCTCGCAGTGTTTTCGGTGATCCGGTCAGTCTTTGGTCAGGTCGCCATCGACGCGGCGCCACAGCCGCTCGGGGTTTCCGTCCGCAATCGGGCTGGGAAGCAGCGTCTTTGGCACGTCCTGATAGCAGACCGGCCGAAGGAACCGCTCGATCGCGCGGGCACCGACCGAGGTGGTCCTTGAGTCCGAGGTCGCCGGGGAGGGACCGCCGTGCACCATCGCGTGGCCGACCTCGACGCCGGTGGGCCAGCCGTTGAACAGGATCCGCCCGGCCTTGAGCTCGAGGACCGGCAGTAGCAGCCGGGCTTTTTCGTGGTCGGATTCGTCGGCGTGCACGGTGGCCGTCAACTGGCCTTCGATGCCGGCCGCGACGTCACGCATTTCGTCGGCGTTCGCGCATCGCACGATCAGGCCCGCTGCCCCGAACACCTCGGCCTGCAACGTCTCTGAGGCCATGAAGGTCGAAGCGTCAGCGCTGAACAGCGCGGCGCGGCAGACGGTGGGCGCGTCGTCGGCGACCCCGCGGACGATCAGGTCGGCTTCCTGCTGCAACGCCTCGACGCCGTGACGGTAGTTGTCCGCGATGTTCGGGGTCAGCATCGCGGTCGGCGCTGTCTCGGCCAGCACGTCGCGAGCGGCGGCGATGAACGTGTCCAGGTCTGGGCTGTCGACGGCGATCACCAGCCCGGGATTGGTGCAGAACTGTCCAGAGCCAAGCGTCAGCGATGCCACGAATGCGCGACCGATGTCTGCCGCCCGGTTGGCCAATGCGCCGCCGAGCAGGAACACCGGGTTGATGGAGCTCATCTCGGCGTACACCGGGATCGGCTCGGGTCGCGCGGCGGCCGCGGCCACCAGCGCCGTCCCGCCCGAACGCGATCCGGTGAACCCGACAGCCTTGATGCGGGGATCGGTCACCAGCGCAGTGCCCAGTTCGGGGCCGTATCCGTACAGCAGCGAGAACGTTCCTGCCGGCAGGCCCGCGGTGCGCACCGCGTCCGTTATCGCCCGCCCAACCAGTTCGGAGGTTCCCGGATGCGCGTCGTGTGCCTTGACGACAACCGGACAGCCTGCGGCAAGGGCAGAGGCGGTGTCGCCGCCGGCCACCGAGAACGCGAGCGGGAAGTTGCTGGAGCCGAAGACGGCCACGGGTCCGAGTGCGATGCTGCGCTGACGAATATCCGGACGCGGCAACGGTGTTCGATCCGGCAGCGCGGGATCGATCCGCGCTTCGTTCCAGCTGCCCTCTCGCAGGACCGCGGCCAACAAGCGCAGCTGCCCGGTGGTGCGGCCGACTTCGCCGGT
>DATFCF010000803.1:0-7780 GCA_035253445.1 Mycobacterium sp. | reverse complement strand
CCTATGCCAATGCCGGCGTCGAGCCACGCGAGGTCGACTATGTCGAGGCGCACGGAACCGGCACGTTGCTTGGTGATCCCATCGAGGCGCGCGCGTTGGGAACGGTGTTGGGTCGTGGACGAGCGGAACAGTCGCCGTTGTTGATCGGAGCGATCAAGTCGAATTTGGGTCATCTGGAGGCGGCGGCCGGGATCGCGGGCTTCCTCAAGGCGGTGCTGGCGGTGCAGCGGGGGAGCATCCCGCCGAATTTGCATTTCGAAACGCCGAATCCGCACATTCCGTTTGACAAGTTATGCCTCAAAGTTGTTGCTGAACGAACTGATTGGCTGCCAACTGGTCGGCCGCGGCGGGCCGGGGTGTCGTCGTTCGGGTTCGGCGGCACCAATGCGCATGTGGTGCTCGAGCAGGCTCCGGTTACCGATCCCGTTGTCCCCGAAGATGCTCCGGCGGTGACGACGTTGGTGGTTACGGGCAAGACCCGTGAGCGGATCGTGTCGATGGCGCAGGTGTTGGCCGACTGGATGGTCGGTGCGGGTGCCGATGTCACGATGACGGAGGTGGCACACACCCTCAACCACCACCGCACCACCCATCCCAAGTTTGCCTCGGTGTGTGCGCGTGATCGCGCTCAGGCGGTGGCGGGATTGCGGGCGCTGGCCGCGGGCCGGACGACGGAGGGGGTGGTGGGCCCGCATGAGAGGCCGTGCGATGCCGGCACGGTGTTTGTCTATTGCGGGCAGGGCTCACAGTGGGCGGGAATGGCCCGACGACTACTGGCCGATGAGCCGGTGTTCGCGATGGCGATGGCCGAGTTGGAGCCGGTGTTTGTTGAGCAGGTGGGGTTTTCGCTGCAGCAGGTGCTCTCTAGTGGTGAGCCGGTGCGCGGGGATCGTCGTGTGCAGCCGGTGTTGATGGGGTTGCAGTTGGCGTTGACGGAGCTGTGGCGCTCCTATGGGGTGCAACCGGATGCGGTGATCGGTCACTCGATGGGCGAAGTTTCCGCGGCGGTGGTGTCCGGGGCGCTGAGCGTCGCCGAGGGATTGCGCGTGATCACGACCCGGTCGGGGTTGATGTCGCGGCTGGCCGGCAAAGGCGCGGTGGGATTGCTGAAACTGGACGCCGAAGCCACCGCGGCTCTGATTGCCGAGTATCCCGAAGTGAGTGTCGCGGGCTATGTCTCGCCACGCCAGACGGTGATCGCCGGAGCGCCCGAGCAGGTCGATGCGGTGATCGCCGCGGTCAGTCGGCAGAACCGGTTCGCCCGGCGGGTCAACATGGAGGTCGCCTCGCACACAGCTCTGATGGACGCTATCTTGCCCGAGCTGGGTGCGGCCCTGGCAGATCTGAGCCCCAAAACCCCTGCCATTCCGTTCTTTTCCAGCGTGGCCGACCCCACCGTCGCGCCGGTGCTGGATGCAAAGTACTGGGTGGCCAATGTGCGCGCGCCGGTGCGGTTCAGCCAGGCTGTCGAGGTGGCGGGTCGCGACCACGCCACCTTCATCGAGATCAGCGCTCATCCGACGCTGACTCACGCCATCAGCGAAACCCTGGAGTCGGCCGGTCATCACCAGAGCATCGGAACCCTGCAACGCGACACCGACGAGACCCTGACTTTCCACACCAACCTCAACGCCGCCCACACCGCCCACCCACGGCCCACCCCGCATCCCCGCGAACCGCATCCGGTTCTGCCGACCACTCCGTGGCACCACACCCATCACTGGATCAATGTCGCGCGGGCGCGGTGTACGCGCGAACCTGTTGAGCTGAGCGGGAATTCGGGCGATCAGGGCGCCGAGGTGATTCCGCCGGAGTGGCATTGCGAGCTGACCTGGCCAGTTCAGCCGTTGTCTGTCTCCCAGACCGCCGCGAACGATTCCTGGGTCGTGATCGCAGAGGCGGGCGTAGGCGACGAGATCGGTCGTGTGCTTGGCGACGATTCTCGCGTGACGATACTGGCGCCGTCCGCGCTGGACCAGCATGCTGACCAGTCCGCACTCTGCGATGCTCTCGCCGCGGTGAGCCATGTGCTCTACGCGCCGGAGGGTTCGTCGAGCGGTTTGGATGCCGACTTGGGTTATCGCTTGTTCAATGCGGTCAGGCGGCTGACCGCGGCCATGGCCGCGCTGGCGTTGCCGCCGCGACTGTTTCTGGTGACGCGCAATGCCCAGCCGGTCTCGCCAGGGGATCGGGCCAATCCCGCGCATGCGGTGTTGTGGGGGTTGGGTCGGACGCTGGCACTGGAACATCCCGAGATCTGGGGGGCTGTGCTCGATGTCGACGAGTCGGTGCCGGCCACATTGGCCGCCCGGTATCTGGTGGCCGAGGCGCACAGCGGCGAAGGGGAGGATCAGGTCGTTTATCGAGCCGGTGTGCGCCATGTCCCGCGGCTGCGCCGGTGTCCTGCGACGCCGCTCTCGCCCGGCGAGCTCGACAGAAACAGCAGCCATCTGGTCATAGGAGCGACCGGAAACATCGGACCGCATCTGATCCAGCAGCTCGCTGCCATGGGAGCCGCCAGGATCGTTGCGGTGTCACGCAATCCGGGTTCGCGCCTGGAGGAGTTGGCTCGCAGCCTGTCGGCGATGGGCACGACGTTGACCACGGTTGCCGCCGATGCGTCCGATGAAGCCGCGATGAGCGCGCTGTTCGACCGGTTCGGTACCGACCTTCCCCCGCTTGGCGGCATCTATCTCGCGGCCTTCGGCGGAGGCCCGGTCACACTGCGCGATATGACCGACGACGACGTCACCGCGATGTTCGCGCCGAAGTTGGACGTGGTATCGCTGTTGCACAAACTTTCGCTCCAGCAGCCGGTGACCCAATTCGTTTTGTTCTCCTCGATCTCTGGACTGCTCGGCTCGCGCTGGCTTGGTCACTACGCGGCGACCACCACCTTCCTCGACACCTTCGCTTACGCGCGCCGAGCGGCCGGACTTCCGGCCACCGCCATCAACTGGGGCCTGTGGAAGTCACTGGCCGACAGACAAGACGACGAAGAGTTGCGCGTGACTCTCGAATCCGGACTCACGCCCATGCCCGATGAGGTCGCCATTCAAGCTCTACGGGCGGCAACGGGCCGTGACGCCCAGGCTCGCTGCACCATCGTCGCCGCCGACTGGGCCCGACTCGCAACCGCGTATCGCACCCGAGCATCGCTGCACATCATCGACGAATTGGCACCCAGCGACATCGATGACAACCCCGACGCCGCTGCGATGCCCGCCACCGATTTCCGTGAGGCATTGAGCAACTGCGAACCGACGCGCCGACGCGCCATGTTGGTCGATCACGTCGCTGCGCTTGTTGCCGCGGTGATGGGATTGGATTCGCCGCAGTCGCTGGATCGGTCGGCGGGCTTTTTCCAATTCGGTTTGGACTCACTGATGAGCGTGACACTTCAACGTGCCCTAGCCGAAACCCTTGGCCTCGCGGTGCCGGCGTCCGCGGTGTTCGACTACCCCACAGTCGAAGCGCTAACCGACCACCTGGCGACCAGGCTTCCCGAGCTAACCGTAGTCGCCGATCGGCAGACCGTGAACGCCTACGATGACTTCACTGAAGCGGAACTGCTGCAACAGCTTTCGGAAAGACTGAGCGAGGCGCGATGACTGCCGCTCCGTCGGACCGCCGAGCGATCATCACCGAGGCGCTGCGCAAGATCGATGAATTGGGTAGGCGCCTTGAGATCGCTGAAAAAGGTGATGGCGAACCAATTGCTGTGGTTGGCATGGGGTGCCGGTTTCCTGGTGACGTGAACAATCCCGACCAGTATTGGCACTTATTGCGGGAGGGGCGAAGCGGCATCGTTCGGGTGCCGCCGGAGCGCTGGGACGCCGACGCCTTCTATTCCGATGACTGCACCGTACCGGGCACGATATGTACACGGGAGGGAGGCTTTCTCACCTCCTGGAAGCCGGATGAGTTCGATGCGGAGTTCTTCAGCATCGCCCCGCGGGAAGCCGCGGCGATAGACCCCCAACAACGGTTGGTGCTGGAAGTCGCTTGCGAGGCATTGGAAAACGCGGGCATCACTGCGCAGGCGATTCGCGGAACCCAGACTTCGGTCTTCGTCGGTCTGACCGCCAACGACTATTCCCTGCGCGTCGCGGGCAAGTTACCGCCCCAGGATGTCGACGCGTACGCCTCGTTCGGCAGTGCGCCGAACTTCGCCGCCGGGCGGTTGGCGTACTTCCTTGGGCTGCGCGGCCCTGCGCTGGTCATCGACACCGCGTGTTCGTCGTCGTTGGTGACGGTGCATCTGGCCTGTCAGAGCCTCCGTCGCCGGGAGTGCGACACCGCGTTGGCCGCTGGAACCAACCTCATACTGAGTCCGGAAAACAGTATTGCCTGCTCCCAGTTTGGGATGTTGTCTCCTGATGGTCGCTGCAAGACCTTCGATGCGAGTGCCGATGGGTACGTCCGCAGCGAAGGTTGCGGGGTGGTGGTGCTCAAGCGGCTTAGCGATGCGCAGCGCGACGGGGATCAGGTGCTGGCGGTGGTGCGCGGTTCGGCGGTCAACCAGGACGGTGCCAGTAGCGGGCAGACTGTACCCAATGGGCCGGCTCAACAGGCATTGATGCGCCAGGCGCTGGCCGCATCGCGGCTGCAGCCCTCGGACATTGACTACATCGAAGCCCACGGCACCGGCACCGCGCTGGGCGATCCGATCGAACTCGACGCGTTGAGCCAGGTCTTCTCCGAACGCGACGGCTCAGCAGCGTTGGTGCTGGGTTCGGTCAAGACGAACATGGGCCATCTGGAATCCGCTGCCGGTATCGCGGGATTCATCAAGACCGTGCTCAGCGTTCGTCATGGATACATTCCCCAACATCTCAACTTCGAGCGGTTGACTCCCCATGCCAGTGACGGTGCCTCTCGATTCACCATTGCAGCGCAGGGTATGGACTGGCCGACGGTCGGGCGGGCGCGCCGGGCGGGCGTGTCGTCGTTCGGCGTCAGCGGCACGAATGCGCACGTGGTGATCGAGCAGGCTCCAGTTGCTGATCTCGTTGTCCCGCAAGTTAGTCCAACGGTGACGACACTGGTGGTCTCCGGTAAGACCACCGCGCGAATCATGTCGATGGCGCAGGCGTTGGCTGATTGGATGGGGGCTGAGGGCGCCGATATCACGTTGGCGGATGCAGCGCACACCGTGAATCATCACCGAACCCGACAACCGAAGTTTGCCACGGTAGTTGCGCGCGATCGCGCTCAGGCGGTGGTGGGGTTGCGGGCGTTGGCTGCAGGCCAATCGGGTCCGGGGGTGGTAAGTCCGCATGCGGGGCCGTGTGGCTCGGGCACGGTGTTCGTGTATTCGGGTCAGGGCTCGCAGTGGGCGGGCATGGGTCGGCAGTTGCTCGCCGATGAGCCCGCGTTCGCGGCGGCGGTGGCCGAGGTGGAGCCGGTATTTGTCGAACAGGTGGGGTTTTCGCTGCAGCAGTTGCTCGCCCGAGGTGAATCGGTGGTCGGCATCGACCGCATCCAGCCGGTGTTGGTGGGAGTGCAGCTGGCGCTGACGGAGCTGTGGCGCTCCTATGGGGTGCAACCGGATGCGGTGATCGGTCACTCGATGGGCGAAGTCTCCGCGGCGGTGGTGTCCGGGGCGCTGAGTGTGGCCCAAGGGCTGCGGGTGATCGCGACCCGGTCGCGCTTGATGGCGCGGCTGTCCGGCCAGGGCGCCATGGCGCTTTTGGAATTGGATGCGGCGGCTACCGAGGCGTTGATCGCCGACTACCCCGACGTTACGTTGGCGGTGTACGCCTCGCCGCGCCAAACAGTCATCGCCGGACCGCCCGAGCAGGTGGATGCGGTGATCGCAGTGGTGGATGCCCAGGATCGGCTCGCACGGCGCATCGAGGTCGATGTGGCCTCTCATCACCCCACCGTTGACCCGATATTGCCGGAGTTGCGGACGGCGCTTGCCGACCTGATGCCGCAGCGGCCGATCATCCCGGTTATCGCCACCACGGATGACGAAAAAGAAACCAGCACAATCCGTTTCGATGCGAATTACTGGTCGGCCAATCTGCGCAGTCCGGTGCGGTTCACACAGGCGGTGACCGCTGCCGCCGCGGACCACTCGACCTTCGTGGAAGTCAGCCCCCACCCGCTCCTTACGTACGCCGTCAGCGACAGTCTGGGACACGCGCATCACCACAGCATCGGAACCCTGCAACGCGACACCGACGAGACCCTGACTTTCCACACCAACGTCAATGCCACTCACACCACCCACCCGCCACCCGTGCCGCACCCTGCCGAACCCCATCCGCTTATTCCCACTACCCCGTGGCATCACACACAGCACTGGATCGACATCAACAGCCGGGTGCACCGCGCCGGATGTACGCCGAGGTCCGGCACCCTGCTCGGCGAGCACATCGCGGTCACCACCACACCCCCTGTGCATTTGTGGCAGGCGCGCTTGGCGCCGGAGACCAAGCCATATCCGGGTCGCCATCGAATCGACGGTGTGGAATTGGTCCCGGCATCGGTACTGTTACAGACGATTTCGACCGCGGCATCCGAATGTGGCGCATCGATATTGTCTGACGTCCGATTCGAGTATCCGGTTGTCATCGATCAGCCGAGGCTGATCCAGGTAATCGCCGACGACGAATCCGTCACCGTGTCATCGAGCACGGCGGCCGACACTCCCGCGCACCGGTGGGTCCGGCACGTCACCGCGCAAATCTCGCGCCGACTGGACGACGACGAGCCCGAAGACGCTGCCATGAGCGCTGATCGGGGAGTGGCTGACTTCGACGCTTCTTCCGTCGCAGAGTTGCAGCGGGCCTGGGGCATCGAGGGGCAGCCGTTCCCATGGTCGATCGACTCTTGCCAGTCGACGCCCAGTGGATTGCACGCCGATGTCGGCTTGCCGGAGGGGTCGGCCGTCGCACTGCTCGACGCCGCCGTTCACCTCGCACGTCTGGTGGACACCTCCAACCCGCGGCTCATGTTTCCGGTTTCGGTCGAAAGGGCCTGGGTTGCGACGACACTCGCCGATTCGTGTGGTTCTGTCGAGGTACATCGGCGCGGCGACGCCGGGGACGAGCTGATCGTCGACGTAGCCGTCGAGGCACACGACGGCAGTCGGTGCGTCGACATCCGCTCTCTTCGCTATGCAGATGTGGAGTCACGTCCGGCACAGGCGGCCGCGCGTGACGGCGGCCCGAGGACGATCGCGCATGCCATCGATTGGCAACCTTGGGGCCGGCATGCTGACACGCAGAAGCTGCCGGATGGCCCTCCCACGCTCGCGGTTGTCGGGGAGAGCGATGCGGCCCGAACTCTGTGCGATCGGCTCGCCGAAGCCGGCTACATGGCGGCGGGCGTCGGCGAGGCACGGTATGTCGTCTATCTGGCCGAGCCCAGCGTGGTGGATGCTGCTGAGACGGATATGGACTGCGTGGTCCGTCTGGCAGCGGAAGTGGGCGATCTCGTCCGCCGGCTGGCCGGGCGGGACGACCATCATCCGGCGACGCTGTGGATCGTCACCCGCGGTGTCCGGGAGGCCCACTCCGACAAGGCGTTACGCCAGAGCTGCCTGTGGGGGCTCGCGGGGGTCATCGGCGCGGAGCAGCCGCAGCTGTGGGGCGGCGTCGTGGACCTTCCGGTCGGCGAGGGCATCGGTGATTGCGCATCGGAGCTGTCGGCGGTGTTGCCAACTGAAGCCGGACTCATTCTGGCGCTGCGCGACAGCGAATTCCTGGCCCCCGCGGTGGTGCCGGTCTCCGGCCAACGGGTGCGGAAGCCGCTGCGGTGTCGTCCGGAC
>DATFCF010000802.1:0-2314 GCA_035253445.1 Mycobacterium sp. | reverse complement strand
CACTCACGAGTCAGCCGGTTGCGGTCCAAGGGGAACACACCATTGAGGAAGGTGTCCCACTGCTGAACCGTCAAGGTCCGATCCTGACCATCAACCAGACTCAGTTCGTTGTCCAGGCCTGCGTGAGAAGTGCCCGTGCTCGTAAAGAGCGCCGCGATGGCCGCAACCAACGCGATCAGCACCCGACTGATTGCCTTCATGTTCTCCCTAGCTATGTCGACGGAGACCCGGCGGATCCCCGTGTGTTGTTCGTGCCTGGCCCAACTGCTACACCACACACGACGCGTAAACCTCATGTGCGACAAATGAGAGACCTCACATGCGGCTCTTACGCTTCGCTCATCGTTGACACGAGGAACATAACGGGGAGGCATCGGACCGGCAACGCGTGGGGATCCCCATTGGAAACCGTGGTGCCGATGATCCGGCGTTTGCTGAATCTGTCCGGACTGGATTTGATAGCGGGCGCCGGACTGGCCAAGACGTTACGTCGAGGGAACATCGACCCGTTCAGCGCGCACACCGGTGGCAGGCCCTGACTCCGATGAACGACCTGGAGTTTTCAGCGTTCAGCGCGAAAACACAGGTCAATCATGGTGAGGCGGAATATTGTCCCGCAACCACTTCTCGTGATCGGCATCGTCGTCGGGCGAAGAAATGTCGCGCTCGTCAAAAGATATCGGCGGCAAGGGATCTCCGAAAATCTTGTTAACTGCATCGCGAGTGCGCTTGGGGGGATCCGTCACAGTGGACTTCCTGTGTGACGAAGATCACATCTGGCCATAGATTGCCGTTCACCTTCGCGTAACACACCAGTAAGGGTGGCGTTTGC
The DNA here is from genome assembly GCA_035253445.1 of Mycobacterium sp. Lineage (GTDB taxonomy): Bacteria > Actinomycetota > Actinomycetes > Mycobacteriales > Mycobacteriaceae > Mycobacterium. The sequence goes on along the minus strand of DATFCF010000802.1, from coordinate 1,482 downwards.
GCCGCGGGCGCGACTCAGCGATACGACGCTCGATCGGCGTCGTATCGCGGTAAGCCCACCAAGCCGAATCGGTTAGATCTCCAAGCTGGATAGCTGGCTGATCACCTGGACGGCCAACGGGCTGAGCGTGGCCATACCGTCACGCACGGCCGCCCGGGAGCCTGCGAGGTTAACCACGAGGGTGCTGCCCGAGATCCCGGCCAGGCCACGCGACACGCCGGCATCGATGATTCCGGCCGACAGCCCGGAGGCCCGCAGTGCCTCCGAGATGCCGAGAAGCTCGCGATCGAGGATGTCGCGGGTCGCCTCGGGCGTCACATCGCGCGGCGTGACGCCCGTGCCGCCCACCGACACCACCAAGTCCACTCCGCCGATCACCGCTGTGTTCAGCGCGTTGCGGATCTCCACCTCGTCGGCGGACACCACGACGACACCGTCGACGACGAACCCCGCCTCACCGAGCAGTTCGGTGACCAACGGACCGCTGTGGTCCTCCTCGCCGTGTGCGGTGCGGTCATCGACAACGACGACGAGCGCTCGGCCCACCAACTCCCCTGGCTGTTCCATGATCCCAACCGTATATCTGGGAACGGACAGCGGCGCGGCCACTCTCAGTGTGGTCCCGCCCGGCGCGGAGTTCACTGCTGCGCCTTGCCGAGAGTGACCTCCACGGTCTGGGGCTTGCCCGACGGGTCCAGGTACGTCAGCGTCACCTTGTCACCTGGCGCCTTTGACCTGACCGCGGCCACCAGCGCGTCGGCACTGCCGATCACCCGGTCGTCGACCTTGGTGACCACAACACCGCTCGGAAGGCCCGCCGCGGCGGCCGCACCGCCGCCGGTGACCTCGACGATCTTCGCGCCGTCGGTGGCCGTGTCGTTGCCGACCTGGACACCGAGCGAGGCGTGCGAGGCGGTGCCGTTCTGAATCAGCTCGTCGGCGATGCGCTTGGCCTGGTCGACCGGGATCGCGAAGCCCAACCCGATCGAACCACTCTGCGCCTGCGGTCCGGCGTCGCCGCCGAGGGTGGCAATGGCCGAATTGACCCCGACCAGTTCACCGTTCATGTTGACCAACGCCCCGCCCGAGTTGCCGGGGTTGATCGCGGCGTCGGTCTGGATGGCGTCGAGCACTGTGTTCTGGTTCTGCGCATCGCCACCGGCGGCCACCGGCCGGTTCAGGGCGCTGATGATGCCGGTGGTCACCGTGCCCTCCAGGCCAAGAGGAGAACCGATCGCCACCACGTCCTGGCCCACCCGCAGATTCGCCGAGGAGCCCACCGTGATGGGCGTGAGCCCGGACACACCGCCGGCTCGCACCACCGCGATGTCACTGCTGGGATCGGTGCCGACGACGGTGAACGGCGCGGTGTTGCCGTCGGCGAAAGTCACCTTGGTCTGGCTGGCCGGCCCGCCACCCCCTTCCTTGGCGGCGGACACCACATGGTTGTTGGTCAGGATCAGGCCGTCGGATGACAGGACG
>DATFCF010000801.1:0-9034 GCA_035253445.1 Mycobacterium sp. | reverse complement strand
GCGCGTCACGGGTTCATCGGCATCAATTTCGCCGAGGAGTACGGCGGCGGCGGCGCAGGCATGACCGAGCTGGCCATCGTGTGCGAGGAGACCGCCGCGCACGGCTGCCCGCTGTTGTTGCTGCTGGTGTCCAGCGCGATCTCCGGTGAACTGCTCGGCAAGTACGGCAGTGCCGAGCAACGGCGGCAATGGCTGCCGCCGATGGCGAACGGTTCCACGAAAGTCGTCTTCGCGATCACCGAGCCCGATGCCGGCTCGAACAGTCACCGTATTTCGACCACCGCGGTCCGCGACGGCGATGACTACGTGCTGACCGGCACCAAGTACTACATCTCCGGCGTCGACGAGGCCGACGCACTGATCGTGGTCGCCCGCACCGGCCATGACGAGGCCACCGGCAAGGCTCAGTTGTCGCTGTTCCTGGTGCCCACGGATGCCGTTGGGCTCGTGAAACACCTTTTGCCAGTGGGGGTTCCGCTGCCGGAGAAGCAGTTCACGCTTCACTTCGATGACGTGCGCCTGCCGGCCGATTCACTGATCGGTGAGGAGCACGCCGGGTTCCGCCAGGTGTTCGACGGGCTGAACCCCGAACGCATCACCGGCGCGGCGGTGTGTGTCGGGGTGGGCCGTTACGCCGTCGCCAAGGGCGCGGCCCACGCCCGCAGCCGGTCGGTGTGGGGACCGCCCATCGGCTCGTATCAGGCGATCGCGCATCCGTTGGCCAAGGCGAAGATCGAGGTCGATATGGCGGCGATGATGACCGCTAAGGCGGCGTGGCTGCACGAGAACGGATTACCGGCCGGCGAGGCGTCGAACGTCGCCAAGTACGCAGCCGCCGAGGCCGCGCTGGCCGCCGTTGACCATGTCATCCAGCTGCACGGCGGCAACGGGCTTTCCGCCGAGCACGGATTGGTGCCGCAATGGGGACTGGCCAGACTGCTGCGGATCGCGCCGGTGAGCCGGGAAATGATTCTCAACTATGTCGCCCAGCACAGCTTGCAGCTACCCAGGGCGTACTGACGGGCGCCTCACCCTCGCGCCGTCGAGCTAGAAATCCCAGTCCTCGTCTTCGGTGTTGACGGCCTTGCCGATCACGTACGACGAGCCCGACCCCGAGAAGAAATCGTGGTTCTCATCGGCGTTGGGCGACAACGCCGACAGGATCGCCGGGTTGACGTCGGTCTCCTCGCGCGGGAACAGCGCCTCGTACCCGAGATTCATCAACGCCTTATTGGCGTTGTAGCGCAAGAACTTCTTGACGTCCTCGGTCAGGCAGACCTCGTCGTAGAGGTCCTGGGTGTACTCGGCCTCGTTCTCGTAGAGTTCGTAGAGCAGGTCGTAGGTGTAGTCCTTGAGCTCGGCCTTGGTGGTGTCGTCCTCCAGCGCGAGGCCGCGTTGATACTTGTAACCGATGTAGTAGCCGTGCACCGCCTCGTCGCGGATGATGAGCCGGATCATGTCGGCGGTGTTGGTCAGCTTCGCGCGACTCGACCAGTACATCGGCAAGTAGAAGCCGGAGTAGAACAGGAAGCTCTCCAGCAGCGTGGAGGCCACCTTGCGCTTCAGCGGCTCGTCGCCCTTGTAGTACTGCATGACGATCTCGGCCTTGCGCTGCAGATTGGGGTTCTCCTCGGACCAGCGGAAGGCATCGTCGATCTCGGCGGTCGAGCACAGCGTGGAGAAGATGTTGCTGTAACTACGCGCGTGCACCGACTCCATGAACGCAATGTTGGTGTACACCGCTTCCTCGTGGGGGGTCAGCGCGTCGGGGATCAGGCTGACCGCGCCGACGGTGCCCTGGATCGTGTCCAGCAGCGTCAGGCCGGTGAAGACCCGCATCGTCAGCTGCTTTTCGTGGGCGGTCAGGGTGTTCCACGAGGGGATGTCGTTGGACACCGGCACCTTCTCTGGCAACCAGAAATTACCGGTCAACCGCTCCCACACCTCGGCGTCTTTTTCGTCCTGCAGGCGGTTCCAGTTGATCGCCGAAACGCGGTCAATCAGCTTCATTCCTTCGGACACCAGAACCCCATTTCACCGCAGAAGTATGTTTGCCTGAACGGCTACTCCGACACTACCCCTGGGGCCCGACAACAGCTGCAACCGCGACATCTTGTGTTGGCGTGTCGCGCCCGAGACCGAAGAATTTGTACTCCGAGGCCCTGAACTTGCGGGTGGTCAGCCAGTATTGCCACGTCATCCCGCTCCACAGCGTCCGGTTCACCCCGTGCTCGTCCATGTACCAGCTCCGGCAACCTCCGGTGCTCCACACCGTGCCCGCGAGCTCGGCCTGCAACTCCTCGTTGTAGCGCTGCTGAGCCTCGCGCGTCGGAGCCAGCCCCTGCGCCCCGGCCCGGTCCGCGGCAGCGATCGCCTGGGCCGCGTACCGGATTTGCGACTCGATCATGAACACCACCGAGTTGTGCCCGAGCGCGGTGTTCGGACCGAGCAGGAAGAACAGGTTCGGCATGTCGGCGACCGTGATGCCGCGGTGCGCGCAGACCCCCTCGCGGTTCCACCGGTCCACCAGGTCTTCGCCGCCGGGGCCCTTGATATCGACGTAGGTGTAGGAGTCGGTGACGTGAAAGCCGGTGGCGAAGACGACGACATCTGCTTCCCTCTCGGTCTCACGACCGTCCCTGTCGGCCGTGACGATGCCTTGCGGCGTGAACCGGGCGATGCCGTCGGTGACAACCTCCGTCTTGGGATCGGCGACACCGACGTAATAGGTGTCGGAGTTGAGGATCCGCTTGCAGCCGGCACGGTAGTTCGGGGTGAGCTTGCGGCGCAGTTCGCGGTCCTTGACCGAGCTCCGGATATTCCATTTGCCCATCAGCTCACCGATTTTCAGCAGCCGCGGTTGCCGGGTCATCGCGAAACCCACGGCCTCGTGAATCCAATAGATGCCCGCACGCATCAACGCGCGCGTGCCGGGGACGTTGGTGAACGCGTCGCGCATCCATTCCGGGATGGGATTGTTCGGCCGCGGCATCACCCAGGCCGGAGTTCGTTGGTACAGCTGCAGCGCGCCGACGTCCTTGACGATCTCGGGCACGATCTGGATCGCACTGGCACCCGTTCCGATCACCGCGACCCGTTTGCCGATGAGGTCGACGGTGTGGTCCCACTGCGCGGAATGGAAAGCGGCGCCGGTGAATTCGTCGAGTCCGTCGAAGTCGGGAATCGACGGGATGTGCAGACCGCCGACACCGGAGACCACGAACTGGGCGACGAACTCGCGGCCGTCCTTGGTGAACACATGCCAACGCAGCTCGTCGTCGTCCCAGTGTGCGCGGTCGACGTGGGAGTTGAACCGGATGTAGCGGCGAAGGCCGTACTTGTCGGTGACACCCTTGAGGTAGTCGAAGATCTCCGGCTGAAACGACCACATGTGCCGCCAGTCCGGCTTCGGTTCGAAGGAGAACGAGTACATGTGCGACGGGATGTCACACGCGCACCCCGGATAGGTGTTGTCGCGCCAGGTGCCGCCGATCTCGTCGGCCTTCTCCAGGAGCAGGAACTCGACGCCCCGCTGCTGCAGTTCGATCGCCATGCCGAGACCGGAGAAGCCGGTGCCGATGATCAGCGCGCGGGTGTGCACAGGCTGTTGGGTGGTGTTCTCGGCCGCCTGTTCGGCAACTGTCATGTCAACCCTTCCTGGGAACGCCGGTACCGGGTACTTGAGACCACCGTACCGTGTCGGCGGGCGGATCAAACGGGACCAGCAAGGCCATTCTTGAGCGCATACATGCTCGCCCCGATCCGGTTGGAGACGCCGATCTTGGCGTAGGTCCGCTCGACGTGGTTGCGAGCCGTCTTCTCCGAGATCACCAGCGCGGACGCGACCTCCTTGTTGGAGGCCCCGCGCGCGATCAAGCCAAGCACTTCGACCTCGCGGGGCGTCAGCCCGTCCGGGCGCGGGTTGGGTCGTCCGACCCGATGGCCGGCGACATGCAGCACCGCGTCGACGGCGACCGGGTCCAGGGCCCCGGCGCGCACACGGTCGTGAAGTCGCCGCGCCGCGGCGTCGGCCGACATCTGCTCTCGGTACGGCCGCGGCTCGAGTGCCGACTGATAGTCCACCGCGGCGGCAAGCAGGCGATCGGGCATGCCCAACGTGGCGCCGGAAAGTCCGCGCGGATAACCCGATCCGTCGGGCGACTCATGGTGGTTGCCCGCCAACTGCGCCACGTCCTGCAGCCCAGCAACCTGACTCAAGATGCGCACCGTGAAGTACGGGTGCAGCCGTACCCGCTCGAACTCGGCGGCCGTCAACGGGCCCGGTTTGGACCAGATCTGGTTCGAGACCCCGATGCGGCCCAGGTCGTGCAGATGGCCGGCTCGGCGGGTCAACGCGACCACGTCGGCGTCCAGGCCCGCGGAAGTTGCGGCATCGGCCGCTAATTCGGCGACTGCCCGCGAATGACCAAGGGCGAAAGGACATTTCAGGTCGACGAAGTCACCAAGTGCCACGATCAACGCATCCAGCGCCTCGTCCGTCAGCGGTTGGTGGCGATCCGGCGCCTCGCGCAACGCGGCCGCCCAGGCATCACCAGTCGGCGGTCCAGCCATGATCGCCTCAGGGTCGGCGAGCACCACGTCGACGACCTGCGGGTCGAACTGGCCGCCGCGCCGGGCGCGCACCATCGCCATCGCCCCTTCGACACCGTAGGCGCGCTGATGTACCTCCAACATGTCGGCGACCTGTGCCACCCGGATCGGTAGCGGTATCGCGTCGCCGGCCGCGCCGGTGGGCAGGCCTCCGCCGTCGTAGCGCTCGAAGGTGAAGGCCAGCGCGTGCTGGACGTCAACATTCAGCCCGATGCGTTCGGCGAGCATGGCCGCCGACATGCAATGCGAGTGAATCAGTTTGGCCAACTGGCCGCGCGCATTGGCGAACAGCGCCGCCATCGCGGTCAACCTGTGCAGTAACGGCTCGCCCCGGCCCACGTTGCCGAATAGGAACTTCAGGTACGGCAGCCCCGACCAGTCGACCAGATACGAATCGTGGCGCACCGCGATGTCGTCGCCGAACCAGCGTGAGTACTCGTGCGAGTCGGCGTGACATCCGATCCACATGACCAGCGTCGTGTAGTACGTGCAGTCCCGGTCGGCTCTGCTGAGGCCGAGTCGATCGGCGATTCGCGTCGCGATCAACGCGGAGCGCAGCACATGCTCGGCGGGCTGGCCCAGGCCGAGATCGATCGCCACCGACAACGCGGCCAATACTTCGGCCCGGCTTGCTGGGCGCGGTAACGCCATTCGCCGATTGTGCCCGGTGGCCACCACTAGGTCAGCCGATCACCGCAGTAGGACCGGCCTCGACGTGCTTGCCTGCGTCGAAGTTCTCGAAGTGACCGCTGGTGATGACGGCGATGCCCCGTTGTGGAGGACGGAAGTCGCCGAGTTGCGCCTGCTCTTCCAAGGGACCGATCGGGCCGAGGTCCTCGCCCCACAAGACGGCCCGTGATGCCGCGACGGCCCACATCGTCTTCGGCGCGACCATGAAGCGCTGACCGTTCGGAGCGGCCCCGGTGAGCCGCACCTCGCCGGCGCGCAACATCACACCCGCGACGCGACCGATGGCTCGGAGCATCGTCGGGTTGGTCCACGTCCGCGCTGGGAGCCAGCCTGCGACGGTGCTCAAGAGCCGAGTCCCGAGCGTCGACTCCATGTGAACGGACCACTCGAGCAGTCCGGGGACGCTCACGCGGACCCACCAGGGCGTGACCCACGTGACGTCGATTTCGCACTGAACCGCGGAATTGCTTGTCGCGGAACTGAAGTAGCGGGCACAACTGTTCGCGGCCGGTGTCGTGGCGTAGAACGTCCAGTTCCCGGCTGGGTCGCGATGCCACACAGACACGTACGCGGGCGCGAATGACGCCGCCGGGAACTGGCGCAGGGCCAGGTAGTGGCCGCTGCTGAAGGGAAGGCCCATCACGCCGAAGCCGGCGAAGCGCTCGTCGTCCCCGGTCGGTAAAGCTGGGCGGTCGATGACGGCCTTGACGGCCTCTTGGGGTGTAGGTGTTTTCGTCATGCGCCGATGATCGAGCGCGCGCCAACTCCGGCACATGAGGCAATTGCCTCAAATCGGTCATGCAAATCTCACGCCATGTGCTGAATAGGGGCACCGCTGTGACGGATCTGGTTGCCACCGGCGCGTTTTGCCGCATACATCGCTGCGTCGGCGGCATCGACGAGGCGTTGGATGATCCACGCATTGGTCGCTTCGTCAACTCTGGACAAGGTGACACTCGCGACGCCCAGGCTGGCCGTGACACCCCATCGTGTGGCGGATACGGCTTGGCGCAGACGCTCGGCGCTTGCCTTGACCTGGTTGGCGTCGCTGATTTGGGCGATGAGGAATTCTTCGCCACCCAGCCGCGTGACGACCGATGCGACGTGACTGGCCCGGCGCAAGTTGTCGGCGACTGTGACGAGGATCTTGTCGCCGATGATGTGGCCGTGGGTGTCGTTGATCCGTTTGAAGCCGTCCAGATCTATCAGGATCACCGTCAACGATGGCTCCGAATCAAGGTCTGCTGTTGCGATCAGCTCCCGCGCCGAGCGGTCGAACCCGCGGCGGTTACGCAGTCCGGTCAGCGGGTCGGTGTGTGACATCCGCGCGTCGCGCGTCAGCAGATGGAGCAGCAATTGGCCCGCGAAGGGGACCGCCACCACCGCGACGGCGACCGCGAGCAGGTGGGCTGCCGCCATGGCAACGTCGGCTGCCAACGCAATCCTCGCTGCAGCGAACAACGTTGTCAGCGCAGCCGTTGACAGTGTGAAGACCAGCAGAGCGCTTGAGTGAAAAAAGGCCACATACCCAGCCAATGGCGCAAATGTGGTGCAAGCAAACAATCCGGACGCCGGGTCACCGGCGATCACGCAGCCGACAACGACACACGCATTGCCGCCCACGGTGAACCACACCGACTGGCGGTGGGTGGGCCAGCGAACAAGCCACAACAACGCCATGCCGGCACAAACGACGGCAATCATGATCGCCCCAGCGGAGCCCCAAATCCCCTGCGGGCCCGCTGGACTCCACAACATCACGATGGGCACCACAGTGAAGAAACCGACGATCGCCGCGATCGTGTGCCGGGTCATGCGCTGAAGCCCGTGCGAGCCGAGATAACCGGACAGCCAGCGGTACTGATTGGGGTGCTGCCACCACAATCGGAGCCACTTCACGGCATCACCGTGCCTTTGTCGGCGCCCGAGGTAGGCGCAGCGGAAGCCTCCGGCCGACCTGCCGATGCCGCGGCACGAATGCTACCGAGCAAATATCTTGAATTTGCTAAATCGCCGTTAATTTTCATCGGGGCCTCCGAGCCGCGAGACCTGGAAAGTCTCCGACTACAGCAGGGTCAAAAGGCGTTTCAGCCGGTAACTCGGCCAAATCACCAAGAGCTGTCCAGGAACTCTCGCCGCCAGCGTGCTGGACAGAGATCTCGTATCGCGCGTGCCCTGGTGTTGCGCAGATAGCGTCGCAAATGTGAGAAGCGCCCGTGAAAGCACGCTGTCGCGTCGAACCGGACCCTCAGGCGACGTGCTCGCGGCGACGGACACCCTCGTGCAACGGCAGATCCGGGTCGATCTTGATGCCCAACAGCTCACACGTCCCGTTGATGGAGCCAACCATGATGGTCGTCAAATGCGCGACGAACTCTTCGGGCGGCATCCGGCGCGGGCTGTCCAGCTCGGCTCCCAGCCACCAGTCGGTGGCCGAGGCGATGGACCCGAACGCCGAGTACGCGGCGAGTTCAAGCGCAGCCGCGTCGAGCTCGATATCCCGCAGCTCGTTGTCGAACATGTCGGCCATCGCCAGCGTGATCTCGCGACCCTCGTTGAGCGCGCGCATCGTCGATTCGCTCTGCTCGGCGAAGCGACCCTGGATGAGGAAGCGAAGGACGTTGGGATGCTCGTCGACCAGCCGCACGTACTGCTCGACACTGCGGCGAATCACCTCGCGGGCTGGGTCGCTGGAAAGGTTGATGGACGGGAAGATCGTCGCCCACAACATGTCGCGAAGCCGCTCGCCGATCGCCTGGAAGAGGTCTGACTTGTCGGTGAAATGTCGGTAAATCTTCGGCTTCGCCGTGCCGGCTTCCTCGGCGATCTCGCGCAGGCTCAATTCCGGCCCCAGCTGGTCGATCGCACGGAAGGCGGCGTCGACAATCTCCGACCGCACCTTCTTGCGATGCTCCCGCCAGCGCTCGCTGCGGGCGTCGACCTTGACACCCGGCTCGCCGCTGGAACGTGACCTCGACCCTCGTCGCACCCGATCACTGTACCGCCCAGACGTCGCTGACCTGCTCAGACCGTGCCGCAACATGACTGTTCATGGGTCCTGCCAGGCAACTTCGGCTGACGAGATAGGTAACGCCAGCTTCGGTAGTATTTCTGGACAGCCAATCAACGAGAGAGTGTGATGACGCAGCGATACGACCTGGTCATAGCCGGTGGCGGGCCCTCGGGTTCGGCCGCGGCTTGGCAGGCCGCACAGACCGGGGCCAAGGTAGTGGTCTTGGACAAGGCGGAATTCCCGCGCGACAAGCCATGCGGCGACGGGCTCACCGCGCGGGCCGTGAGCTATTTGCAGAAGATGGGTCTGGCCAACGAGGTCGCGAAGTTCCATCAAGTCAACCGCGTCACGGTGTTCAGCCCCAGCGCGTGGGAGTTGTCGTTCCCGCGCCGCCCCGGAATGCCCGATCACGGCCATACCGTCAGCCGCACCGAACTCGACACCCTGCTGCTCAAGCACGCGGAGTCGGCGGGCGCCGAAGTCCGCCAGTCGGCGGAGGTGACGGGCCCGGAACTGGACGAGCGTGGCCGCGTCGTCGGCGTGAAGCTGAAGAGCGGCGAAAAGGTTTACGGCGACGCGGTGATCGCCGCGGACGGCGCGTACTCGCCGATCAAGCGGGCGCTGAAGATCGACTCGGAGTACAACGGCTACTCGGCGATCGCGATCCGTTCCGAGATGCACGCCAACCGGCCGGATTCCGACAGCCTCGACATCTACTTG
>DATFCF010000800.1:0-5637 GCA_035253445.1 Mycobacterium sp. | reverse complement strand
TGCGCTGATCAAGGACGTGCGCACGGCACGCCCCACGGCCTCGCCTACCCCGGCGGGCCCGCCCGATGCGGTGAAGCCGTAATAGGTATGCACGAGCATGATGACGGTCGCCATCATGATCGCCAAGGAGAAGGACCAGATGATGTCGATCGGGTTCAGGAAGGTGTTGAAGTAGTGGTCGTAGACGCCGGTGGATTGGCCGTACACAGCGGTGGTACCGAATCGCGCTGCGAGAAAAGACATCAGCACTGCAACGCAGTACAGCGGAATGACGACGACCACCCCTGCGAGGACCCGCGTCGATGCGAGGTAGGCGATAGAGCGGATGCCCATGACTTCCAGCGCGTCGATCTCTTCGTTGATCCGCATCGCGCCGAGCTGGGCGGTGGCTCCCGCGCCAATGGTGGCTGCCAAGCCGATACCCGCCGTCAACGGGGCGATGAGCCGCACGTTGAAGTATGCCGACGCAAACCCGGTGAGCGCCTCGACGCCGATGTCGGCGAACTGGTTGTATCCGCGGACGGCGACCAGCGCGCCGGTCGACATCGTCAGGAAGCCGACGATGACGATCGTGCCGCCGATGATGGCCAAAGCGCCTGTGCCCAGGCTCATCTGCGCGATCAGCCGCACCGTTTCCGTCTTGTAACGAATGAACGCGTCACCCGTGGAGCGCAGAGTCGTGAAGTAGAACTGGGTCTGGGCGCCAACACGATTCCACCCGCCGACGCGATCGGCCAGAGCGCTGTGCAGCCGCTGGTATTGCTTGCTCGGAATGCGATCCGTCATAGCGTGGCCTTCATCCCTACTGCGCTGGCGACCAAGTTGATCAGGAACAACGCGAGGAACGAATACACCACGGTTTCGTTGACAGCGATCCCCACCCCGGCCGGCCCGCCACCTACCGACGTGCCCTTGTAACAGGCGATCAACCCGGCCGCCAAACCGAACAGGGTCGACTTCAACAGTCCGATCACCACGTCTGCCAGGCCGGTGACCAGTGTCAGGCCGGACACGAACGCGCCTGGGGTGACGTGCTGGGTGAAGACCGAAAACGTGAACGCGCCGGCCAGTCCGACGAGTACGACGACCGAAGACAGCATCAAGGCAACGAACGTGGCCGCGAGCACCCTCGGCACCACCAGCGCCTGAATCGGGTTGACGCCCATCACCCGCAGCGCGTCGAGTTCCTCACGAATCGTGCGCGCGCCGAGGTCCGCGCACATGGCCGTGGCCCCGGCGCCGGCAACGACCAGCACGGTCACAATCGGCCCGATCTGGGTGACCGTGCCGAAAGCCGCGCCGGACCCGGACAGGTCAGCTGCGCCGAACTCTACGAACAACACGTTGAAGGTGAACACCAGTAACACGGTGAACGGAATCGCCAGCATGACCGTCGGCAACAGAGACACTCGCGCGACGAACCATGACTGCAGGAGGAACTCCCGCCACGCGAACGGCCGCCGCGGAATCGAAACCATGGTTTCCAGTGCCATTGCGAAGAATCCGCCCATGGCGTCCAACGGCTTAGCGAAGGTGCTTGACGAGATCACTGCTCGTTCCTCCCCTCAGTTAAGCCAAGACAGTGTGCTGGATGCACTCTAAGTTGAATATGCGGAAGATTTCAATACTATTCGTGAATCTCATTTACGAGCCGTACATAAGCTTGGCTATGTATTTCCGCCGGCCGATCATCCGAAGCGAGCCGCCGGCGGACTTGAGCCGCACAATCGACGTCGCCCGCTGGTCTCACCCGGAGTGCTCGGCTGTCAATCATGGCTCCAGACACGGCGATTCGGCTCCGTTCTACGCTGCAGCCGTTGGCGGGCGCGGGTCGATGGGTGTCACGACACCGCTTGCGCGCTGCAAGTCCTCGGCCACCGACAGCACCGTTTCTTCCGCGAAGCCGCGCCCCACCAACTGAACACCAAGCGGTGCCGCGCCGGGCCGGATATGAGTAGCCATCCCGACGGCCGGCAGCCCGAGAAGCGGCACAGCCAGATTGGGCCATTGGTGACACATGAGTTCGCGGGTTCGTTCACGCGACGACACGTCGTCGCCGAGCCGGAACGGCGGTTCACCCGACGACGGCAGTAGCAGCACGGGATGGTCCACCATCAGCTCCGAGAGCCGCCGACGCACGAAGGTGCGCCGGTAGTATCCCCCCAGCAGCTCGCGGATACCGGTCTCACCGAACGCATCCCGGACCAGACTGACCATGCTGTGCCACTTGGTGCGCATACCCTCATCGGCGAACTGTTCGATTCCGGCGCCATAGCCTGTGGTGTCGAACTCGGTTATTGTGAGCTGCCACCACAACGTGGCGGCTTCGCCAAGCTCGGGAATTTGCAGTTCGACGACGTCATACCCTTGCGCCGCAAGGCGTTCCGCCGCCTCGGATAGAGCGGAGTCGACCTCGGCGACATTGGGGATTACGAAGGCATGGTCACCGGGGTCACGGACCACCGCAATGCGTGGCCGGGTATCCGATGAGATTGTCTCAGGCGGCGCGGCCGCCTCCGGATCGCGCGGATCTGGACGCTGCAAGATTTGCAATGCGATCCGCAGGTCGTCGACGTTACGCGCGATGGGACCTTCGACGAAGAACTCCTTCGTCGCGAGTGGCATACCGTCGCCCGTTGGCGAGCACCAATTGGGCACCCGCCGCAACGTCGGCCGAAGGCCGAGAACGCCGTTCACCGCCGCGGGATAGCGGATCGAGCCGCCGATGTCATTGCCCACCGCAAGCGGCACGACGCCGGTTGCGACGGCGACACCGGCGCCTCCGCTGGACGCACCCGCAGTTACATTCGGGTCCCAGGGATTCCGTGTCGGCCCGAACCACTCGGTTTCCGTGGTCCAACGCAGGCCAAACGGCGGCATCCGCGTTCGGCCCACTTCGATCGCGCCCGCCTCCAGAAATCGGCTGGCGGGCGGACAGGTCTCGGTGGCCACCGGCATCTCCGCGAAACTCCGAACGCCGTGGGTCGTCGCGCGTCCCGCGATGTCGTGGTTGTCCTTGTACGCGACCGGCACACCGTGCAGCGGACCGATGTCGTCGCCTCGCGCAAGTGCGGCGTCGGCCTGCTCGGCACGCGTCAGTGCGTCATCGGCGCGGTCGCCGAAGGCGTTGCTGACTGGCTCCACCTGTTCCAGCCGACGCAGCGCCGCCTCAACCGCTTCACAAGCGGTGATTTCTCGTGCCCGGATCGCCTCTGCCATTCGGGTAGCCGACCAGCGCCAGATCTCGTCCATTCCAGTAGCCTTTCCAAGTGTCGATGAGTCGCACCTAGGTGATCGCCTCGATGCGTGAGCAAGGTGTTACGTTCCGTCGTTGCGTGAATGCCTGCCATCACCGCTGTGCGCCAGATACTCTCGGCCCTTTGCGGTCAGCACGCGATCACCTCGTTCGGCGGCCAAGAGTTGACTTTCGTTGTGGTACAAGGCCGCCAGGGCTTCCCGGCTCAGGCCGCATTCTCGAGCGGCTTGGTGGAGTTCTAGCTTGTGCATGCGACCGGAGGGCTGTTCGGCGAGCTTCGCCAACAGGCAGCCGACGGGATCGTCGTGGGCCACCGCTGCTCGCTCCGGGCCGGTGAACTTGCGTACCGCCAGCGCTTGCAGTTGCGCGATGACGCCGACCAGTGCCTGCTGGAGAAGTTCGATGGCCTCGACCGGCTCGGTCGCGGCGCCACCAGAGCCCTGCCACGTCCGCTTTGGATGGCGCCGCAGGTATTCCTGTTCCAATGCGAGCATGCGCACCGTATGGTTCGCGAACTGCTCGGCAGTGCCGTGCAGAAATACCCAGTTGCGTGTTTGGTGTGCGTGAGTGCCCTGCGCTTCGAGTTCCTCGTCGGTGAGTTCCTCGACGGAACGGCCTTTCTCCGTCACCGCCCCGCCACCATCGGCGTATCGACTCCGATGGGACCAGTCTTGTGCGCGCCACCCGGCGCTCCGATCGGTTCGCCACGACCGGGCAGCACTTCGCTGAAGAATCGGCGGTTGTCCTCGACGAAATCCATTTCGCCTTCGCCAACTCGCCTGTCCTGGCTGATGGCCTCGACCGGGCACACCGGTTCGCAGGCACCGCAGTCGATGCACTCCTTGGGGTTGATGTAGAGCTTGCGCTCCCCCTCGTAAATACAGTCGACGGGGCACTCTTCGATGCAGGATTTATCCATCACGTCGATGCACGGTCCTGCGATTACATACGGCATGTCATGCCTCCCTTACCGTCAGCGGCACTCAGGCCGGAGTGAGCGTCGGCGCCGGCTGCTCGTCTGTGGAGTGCCCCGGGAAGAGTTGCACACTGGGATCGATGTGTACCGCAGCATTGTTGACGGCTGTCGCCACTTCTCCGAAGCCGACCGAGATCAGCCGCACCTTGCCGTCGTAGTCCACGACGTCTCCGGCGGCGAAAACTCCTGCACGCCCGGTGCGCATCGCCGAATCCACAACGATGTGCCGGTTGTCGCGCAGTTCAAGGCCCCACTCCCGCAGTGGGCCGAGGTTGGCGATGAATCCCAGTGCCGCGACGACACGCTGACACGGGATCCGGCGAACGTCGGTGGACCCCTTGACTGTGATATCCGCGTGCGCCAGTGAGCCGTTGCCGCCGAGTGCGCTGATCTCGGCGTCGGTGATCATTTCGATCGGTGAACGTTCAATCTCTGCGACCGTAGCGGCGTGCGCACGAAACGCCTTGCGCCGGTGCACCACAGTGACGGACGCGGCCACCCCTTCCAGCATCAGTGCCCAGTCGAGGGCCGAATCTCCGCCGCCGACGATCACGACGTCGGCACCGTTGTACGGTCCGGGATCTGGGACGAAGTACTCGAGGCCCTCGCCGAGATAGTCCTCTCCGACGGGCAACTTGCGGGGCGTGAATGTCCCGATTCCAGCCGTAAGAACTATTGCACCGCAGCGGATCTCATCGCCGCCGCTGGTCGTGACAATGTGCGTACCCGACGAATCTGTCGATAGCTCTTGGGCCTCCTGGCCGAGGAGATACAGCGGACTGGCGGATGCTGCTTGCTGGACGAGCGCATCAACTAGGTCGCGTCCCTTCACGGCGGGGTACCCCGCAATGTCGAAGATCTGCTTTTCCGGGTACATCGCAGTGATCTGGCCGCCGAGTTGGGACAGCGAGTCGATCACCGCCGTACGTAAGCCGCGGACCCCGGCGTAGTAGGCGCCGTACAAGCCGACCGGGCCGGCGCCGACCATGAGCACGTCGACCGAATGTGTGGTCATCGCGTTTCTTCCGATCTCACCAAGTCGTGCATTGAGCCATCCACCATGCGGGTGGCTACCCGACGAGACAATAGTCTACAACGGGATTTCGCCTCGTCACAATAGTGTAGATAATTTTCCACGCAGGCAGATTAGATGACACGAATGACGACCGCCGCACCGACGTCGCCGGCCGCACATCCCGTGAACAGGCCGATTCCTCCACCCCGCTCCCGCAACGCCGAGATCAGCTCCACGACCGAGCGCATCCCTGTTGGGGCCTGCGGGTGGCCGAAGACCAGGCTGCAGCCATAGGTGTTCATTCGCTCGAGCGGGAATCCGGTCTGCCGCGAGAAGTAGACGTCGTTGACGGCGAACGGGTTGTGTGTGGTCACCAAGTCGACATCGGAA
>DATFCF010000799.1:0-7642 GCA_035253445.1 Mycobacterium sp. | reverse complement strand
GTGACTTCGGTCTCCCGCCTGCCGGCTCCTTTGTCCGAGGTGGTCAACGATTTTCAAGAGGTACAGGGGCAGGACAAGCTGCGGCTGCTGCTGGAATTCGCCGGCGAGCTGCCTGCGCTGCCTGCCGAGCTCGAAGAGGCCGCGATGGAGCCCGTGCCGGAATGTCAGTCGCCGCTGTTCCTGCACGTCGATGCCGCCGACCCCGACCGCGTCCGGCTGTACTTCAGCGCACCCCCCGAGGCACCGACCACCCGCGGCTTCGCCGCGATCCTGGCCGCCGGCCTCGACGAGCAGCCCGCCGCCGACATCCTGGCCGTGCCCGACGACTTCTACACCGATCTGGGCCTGGCGGCGCTGATCAGCCCGCTGCGGCTGCGCGGCATGTCGGCCATGCTGGCCAGGATCAAGCGGCGCCTGCGCGGTACCGGCGAGTAACCGGCACCGCCTCGACGGTCGTGCAGTTTCGCCCCTTAAACTGCCCCGGGATACATTCTTAAAGACGTTTCTTAGAGAGATGCTAACCAGGAGGCGAAGTGCCTAGTCACGCCAGCTCAAAGATCTCCAAGGTGCTTGTCGCCAATCGCGGGGAGATCGCGGTCCGGGTGATCCGCGCGGCCAGGGATGCCGGACTGCAGAGCGTGGCTGTGTACGCCGAGCCCGACGCCGACGCGCCTCACGTCCGGCTTGCCGACGAGGCGTTCGCACTCGGCGGCCAGACCTCCGCGGAGTCCTACCTCGACTTCGCCAAGCTGCTCGACGCGGCCGAGAAGTCCGGCGCCAACGCCATCCATCCCGGATACGGATTCCTTTCGGAGAACGCCGATTTCGCCCAGGCCGTGATCGACGCCGGGCTGATCTGGATCGGCCCGTCCCCGCAGTCGATCCGCGACCTCGGCGACAAGGTGACCGCGCGTCACATCGCCGCGCGCGCTCAGGCCCCGTTGGTGCCCGGCACACCGGATCCGGTGAAGGACGCCGACGAGGTGGTGGCCTTCGCCAAGGAGTACGGCGTGCCGATCGCGATCAAGGCCGCCTTCGGCGGCGGCGGGCGCGGAATGAAGGTGGCGCGCACAATCGAGGAGATTCCGGAGCTGTTCGATTCGGCGACCCGTGAGGCCGTTTCGGCATTCGGCCGCGGCGAGTGCTTCGTCGAGCGCTACCTGGACAAGCCGCGCCACGTGGAGGCGCAGGTGATCGCCGACCAGCACGGCAACGTCATCGTCGCCGGCACCCGCGACTGCTCACTGCAGCGCAGGTTCCAGAAGCTGGTCGAAGAAGCACCGGCCCCGTTTCTCACCGACGCGCAGCGCAAGGAGATCCACGAGTCGGCCAAGCGCATCTGCAAGGAAGCGCATTACTACGGCGCCGGCACCGTCGAGTACCTGGTCGGCCAGGACGGGCTGATCTCTTTCCTCGAGGTGAACACCCGCCTGCAGGTCGAGCACCCGGTCACCGAGGAGACGGCGGGCATCGACCTGGTCTTGCAACAGTTCAAGATCGCCAACGGCGAGACGCTGGACATCACCGAGGATCCGACGCCGCGCGGGCACGCCATCGAGTTCCGTATCAACGGTGAGGACGCCGGCCGCGGATTCCTGCCCGCGCCAGGGCCGGTGACCAAGTTCGAGCCGCCGAGTGGTCCCGGCGTGCGGCTGGACTCCGGCGTCGAGAGCGGATCGGTGATCGGCGGTCAGTTCGACTCGATGCTGGCCAAGCTGATCGTGTACGGCGCCACCCGTGAGGAAGCGCTGGCCCGTTCGCGGCGCGCACTGGACGAGTTCCACGTCGAGGGCCTTGCGACTGTCATCCCGTTCCACCGCGCGATCGTGTCCGACCCCGCCTTCATCGGGGACAGCGAGGGCTTCACCGTGCACACCCGCTGGATCGAGACCGAGTGGAACAACACGGTCGAGCCCTTCACCGGTGGTGATCCCATCGAGGAAGAGGACACCATCCCGCGCCAGACCGTTGTCGTCGAGGTCGGCGGTCGCCGGCTCGAGGTGTCGCTGCCTGGCGACCTGGCGCTCGGAAACGGCGGCGCCCCAGCTGCTTCCGGCGTTGTTCGCAAGAAGCCCAAGGCCCGCAAACGCGGCTCCCAGGGCGGTGCGGCCGCATCCGGTGATGCGGTGACAGCACCGATGCAGGGCACCGTCGTGAAGGTGGCCGTCGAAGAAGGCCAGGAGGTCTCCGCCGGCGATCTCGTGGTGGTCCTCGAAGCGATGAAGATGGAGAACCCCGTCACCGCGCACAAGGACGGCACCATCACCGGCCTGGCCGTCGAGGCGGGTGCCGCCATCACTCAGGGCACGGTGCTGGCCGAGATCAAGTAGCTAGTCGGGGGTCACCAAGCTGCGCTCGGCCAGCTGGGTGCCGAAGTAGCCAACCTTCGGGTCGACGACGACGGTCTTGTTGTCGCCCTTGGCGGCCAAGACTGCGCGAGCCATCTGCTCGAACGAGATCTTGTCGGGCCCACCGATGTTCACGATGCCACCGAGCGGCGCTGCGACTGCCGCACGCGCGACGTCGGTTGCGACCTTGGCTGCGGCGACAGGTTGGATCAACGCGTCAGGGACGCGCACCTCGTCGCCGACCGTCATCGACGCCGTGATGGCCTCGGCGAACTCGGCGAACTGCGTGGCGCGCAAAATGGTGTACGGCACACCGGATTCGGCGATGATCTTCTCCTGGACGACCTTGGCCCGCATGTAGCCGCTGTCAGGCAGCCCGTCGACACCGACGATAGACAGCACGACGTAATGCCTGACACCGGCGGCGTTCGTGGCCTCGACCACGTTGGTGGTGGACTTCGTGAAGAACTCCATCACCGGATCATCTTCGAACGACGGCGAATTGACCACGTCGACCACCGCATCGGCGCCGGCAAGTGCGTCGGCCAGTCCCTCGCCGGTGAGCACGTCGACGCCCGTTGCGCGTGACGACGCGACCACCTCGTGCCCGTCAGCGGACAGCAGGTCGGCAACCTTCGTCCCGATTAGTCCACTGGCTCCGATTACGGTGATCTTCACTGTCCCAACACCTTTCGTCGAATATGG
Source organism: Mycobacterium sp. (assembly GCA_035253445.1). GTDB lineage: Bacteria > Actinomycetota > Actinomycetes > Mycobacteriales > Mycobacteriaceae > Mycobacterium. The sequence continues at coordinate 4,589 of DATFCF010000799.1, read as the reverse complement.
ATTTCCTGCTCGACGGCGGCCGTCGACGCCGCGGCGTTGACACCAACGGCCGGTCCGCGCACCAGCCGGTCGCGGGTGCCGTCCGGCTTGTGTATGGGTGCCGCCTGGACGTCGTCGAGAACTGTGCGGGCGGCATCCGGACCGATCTCGTAGAGGAACGGCGGCTTGGAGGTGTTTCCGGCGATCGCCTGCGCTGCGGGCTCGAGGATGTGATCGGCCATAGGCAATGCCTACCATTACTCGGATGGAGCCCGTCGAGATTAACGCAGGTGCCTGGTACTTACGTGCGCCCCGCCAGGACGAGCTCATCGATGATCGGCACGCACTGGCGGCCCTCGGCGAAACCGATCCCGACTATGTCACCCGGTGCACCGCGCAGTGGGCGTCGGACACGGGCTACACCTGGGCGGTCTGTGAACCGACGACCGGCGAGATGCTCGCTGAGGTGATGCTGGACCCGGTGGCCGCGACGCTGCGCACGCGCACGCGCGACGGATACGCCGACGCCACGGCGGTCGCCGCGCAGTCCGTGCGCCGGTTCGCCGCCGCCATGCTCGGCCTGACGGTCACCTGACGTCGATGTCCTGGCCGGACGCCAAGTCGGCGCAGTCCACCTCGACCACATCGGTGCGGGCGCCAAGAAACGGCCTGGCGCCCGTGTCGCCGTGCAGCGTTTCCAGCAATCCTGGCCAATGCCTGCGCGCCACCACGACCGGATGACCCGGCCGGACGCCGTAGCGGGCGCGCGCCAAACCCGAGGGCGACAACCGCGCAGCGGCGAGTACCCGTCGCACCACCTCGGGGCCGACGTCGGGGGTGTCGACGGTGTGCAGCACCGCATACGGTGCGTCGACGGCAGAAAGGCCGGCCCGCAGCGACGCGCTGAGCCCGTCGGCCCAGTCAGTCGCGATCACCGCGCGGGCCGGAGGCGCCACGTCGACGACAGCGGCACCCAACACCACCACGACGTCGTCGCAGCCTCCCCCGGACAGCGCGAGCACTCCAGATCGAAGCCACTCGCCCTGCTCGGCAAGCACTTTGGGCATGCCGTAGCGGGTGCCCGCGCCGGCGGCAAGCAGGACACCGGCCGCCGTCGCGCCATTCGACATGCAAACAGTGTGAACGTGGCCGATTCTGAGACGATGCTCGGCCTGGACCAACTGCTCGAAGTGTGCGCGTCGCCGATGTGGGCGCAGCAGGTGCTGGCCGGCGGCCCGTTCTGCGACGTTGGCGCGCTACTGGACCACGCCGACCGGGTGCTGGCCGAGTTGCCCGACACGGAGATCGACGCCGCACTGAAGGGCCACCCCCGCATCGGCGGACAAGTCGACAACCCGTCGTCGGCGCACGAACAGGCCGGCATGGCGGGCGCCGACGACCGCGTGCGGGCCGCGCTTGCCGTGAAGAACCGGATGTATGAGGACAGGTTCGGCTATGTGTACCTGGTGTGCGCGAGCGGGCGCTCCGCCGAGGAGCTACTGGCCATTCTGACCGACCGGCTGGCCAACGACGCCCAGACCGAGCGCCACGTCATGCGCGGCGAACTGGCCAAGATCAATCGGTTGCGCCTGCAACGGCTGCTACCAAAGGAGAATCCATGACACATGTCAGCACCCACGTTCTAGACGCGGTGACCGGCAGGCCCGCCACCGGTGTTGCGGTGACGCTGAGCGACGCCGAGGGCGCCCTGCTTGCCGACGCGCGCACCGACGACGACGGCCGGGTTGCCGATCTGTACACCGGTGAACTGTCCGGGCTACACCGGTTACGATTCGACACCGCAGCCTATTTCGCCGGCCTGCGAATACCCAGCTTCTATCCGGAGATCGTCATCGCATTCGAGATCGACCACGTCACAACCAAATACCATGTTCCGGTGCTGTTGTCGCCGTACGCCTATTCGACCTACCGAGGGAGCTGACCGTGTCCGGCATCATCCTGGGCGAGACTCAATACGGCAAGGCCGAGAACCGGGTCGTCAGGTTCTATCGCGACACACCGCGCCACGAGATCCGCGACGTCAACGTATCGACTTGCCTGCGTGGCGATTTCAGCGCCGCCCATCTGCACGGCGATCAGTCCCAGGTGTTGCCCACCGATACGCAGAAGCAGACGGTATACGCCTACGCCAAGGAGAAGGGGCTAGCCTCGATCGAGAACTACGGCCTCGAACTGGCCCGCCACTTCGTCCGGGATATCACCCCGGTGCGCGCAGCCCGGATCGAGATCGATGAATTCGCTTGGCAGAGAGTCGTTGTCGACGGAGAGGAACACAACCACACCTGGGTCCGCAAAGGTCAGGAGGTGCGCACGGCGGCGATCACCGTCGACGGCGACGGCGAATGGGTGGTCGGCGGCCTGAAGGACCTCGTCATCCTGAAGTCGACGGGTTCGGAATTCGCCGGGTTCCTCACCGACCGATACACGGTGCTCGAGCCCACCCATGACCGGGTGATGGCCACCTCGCTGGCGGCCCGATGGCGATTCACCACCACGGATGCCGACTGGGACGACGTGTACTCGGGCATCAAGGGTCATCTGCTGAACCAGTTCGCGGTGGTGCACTCGATGGCGCTGCAGCAGACGCTGTTCGAGATGGGCCGGGCGGTGCTCGAGGCCTATCCGGTGATCGCCGAGGTGCGGTTGTCGGCTCCCAACAAACACCACTTTCGCTACGACCTGTCGCGATTCGGCTTGGACAACAACAACGAAGTGTTCCACGCCGACGACCGTCCCTACGGCCTGATCCAGGCCACGGTGACCCGCGACGACGCGCCAGCCGCCGGTCCCGCGTGGGAAAGCCAACTCGGATGGCTGGCCTGACCTCGCCATATTAGATTTCAGCGAGATCGATTGTGGGGATGCTCCAAAGCGCGTAGGGTTCGAAAAAGGTTGAGTTCACAGCCAGCTGGAAACGTCATAGACGTGCAGGGCAGGACTCCGCGGCCCTGCAGTGAAGGCTTTGAGGAGCAGGGCCCTAATTTTGACGTGAACCACAGAACGAATCACGTATTCCGACTGATGGAGTCACAATGTCTACTGTTCAACGCACTCGACCGGTTTCGCCGGAATCCCACATCGAGCGCACCGACTGCCACGGGGCACATTTCGCCACTCGCTGGTTACACCCCTCGATGGCGGCAATCACCGCCCACGGCGAACTCGACGCGGCGAACGCGCAGGCGTTTGTCGACTACGCGCTGCGCCACGCAGCCCACACCGAACGCCTGGTGCTGGACCTGTCCGGCCTGGAATTCTTCGGCACGGCAGGGTTTTCCGCGCTGCATTCGATAAACGTGCGATGCGCCGGCGAGAAGATCGAATGGGCGGTGGTGCCAAGCACTGCGGTCACCCGACTGCTCCGGATCTGCGATCCGGATAGCGCCCTACCGATCTGCGCCAGCATGGACGACGCGTTGTCGGCAGTTCAGGGCGAGCCCCGGCGCCTATTGCAGCTGGTCTCGAAGTCGCGCTAGGGATTTAGCCAACAACCGGGATACGTGCATCTGCGAGATGCCGACCCGCTCGGCGATCTGCGTCTGCGTCAGCGACTCGAAGAACCGCAGCAATAGCACGGTCCGTTCCCGCTCCGGCAACGCAGCGAGCAAAGGGCGCAACGCTTCTCGGTTTTCGATCTGATCCAGACCAGTGTCGACGTCGCCCAGCGTGTCGGCAATCGCAGGTGCGTCCTCGGTGCCACTGCCGCCGCTGTCGATCGACAGCGTGTTGTAAGAGCTACCGGCGACCAGGCCCTCGATCACCTCGTCGCGGTCCATATCCAGCTCGGCGGCCAGCTCCGACGCAGTGGGTGCGCGACCGAGTCGCTGCGAAAGCTCCGCTGTCGCGGCGCCAAGCCGCAGGTGCAGCTCCTTGAGCCGGCGCGGCACCTTGACCGACCAACTGTTGTCCCGGAAGTGGCGACGGACCTCCCCCATGATGGTCGGCACCGCGAACGACACGAAGTCTGAGCCGGCGTTGACGTCGAAGCGGATTACCGCGTTGACCAGACCGACGCGAGCCACCTGAACCAGGTCGTCGCGGGCCTCGCCGCGTCCGTCGAACCGCCGGGCGATGTGGTCGGCCAGCGGTAGGCAGCGTTCGACGATGCGGTCTCGCTGCCGCGTGAATTGAGCCGACTCTTCCGGGATGTCCTTCAGCTCGCGGAACATCTCGGCGACGTCCGCGTATTCAGAGTTCGATCGTGATGACGAACCCTGTGACGACGACGGCGTCACTGCAGCGAACTCGCTCGCCTTGTCGTCATCGAGATCCCGAACACCCGCCCCTCCTGCGGTCCGCGCCCGTCCTCGAACGTCCGCACCTCATCGGTGAGCGAACTCAGTACATGCCAGCTGAAGCTTCCGGGGGCCAGGATGTCGGGGCTCGTGCAAGTGGTCGACGCGTGGATCACGACCGCGTCGTCCCGGGGATCGACCACCAGCAACAGAGTCGAATCGGGCAGTGCCGATCGGATGAGGCGGGTACAGGCTTCGTCAACCGCGAGTCGCAGGTCGGCGACGGCATCGAAATCGAGGTCCTCGAAGGTGCCGACAGCCGCGACCAGAGTGCGCAGTATCGCAAGGTTCTCC
>DATFCF010000798.1:0-2126 GCA_035253445.1 Mycobacterium sp. | reverse complement strand
GCGAGAGAGTGAAGAACCGGGCGTCCAGTGTATCACGGCCATCGCGTGGGTCACCAGTACGCGATACCTGAGGACCTTCGCCGTGCCAGCCATGGCATTGACCGGAGAATGGCGGCACTTTGGCGCACCGCACTTCTCTGTTCCTTACAAATGCGCGAGCTTGGCTCGCTGCTCCTGGCCGACCCTCGAGATGGGAGACTTCATGCATAACGTGAAGTTAGTCGTAGTCCTTGGCGTCGTTCTATCGGCATGTGGAGGAGGGGGTGGCGATGGTGGGACGCAGCCACCGCCCCCGGCTGTCTTCACATCGCTCACGGTCTCGCCCGCCAATCCCGACTTGGTATTCCGTGATACGCTTCAGATGACTGCGACACCGCGCGACCAGAATGGCGCGGCGATGAGCGGACTGGGGGCGGCGACGTTCGAGCGCATCAGCGGGACGGCGGTGTCGGTGACGACGGGCGGACGCGTCATCGCCGATCAAGCCGGCTCGGCGCAGATCCGCGCGTCGCTCACGTCCGGGACGACCACCCGCACGGCCACGGCGACCGCAACCGTGAGTGGCCTGAGCGCCAATCCGACTGTGACGGCCAGCGGTGCCGGAGCGAGCTTCTCTCCGGACACCGTCAAGATCGCCGTCGGTAGCACGGTCACCTGGAACTTCCCTGGACCCGAGATCCACAACGTCACCTTCGACGGTACGCCACCTGCGGGCGGGAACATCGGGGACCGCGGCAGCGGCAGCGAAGGACGTTCCTTTGCGTCGGCGGGGCGGTTTACGTATCGGTGCACTCGTCATGCGGGGATGAACGGAGCTGTGGTCGTACGTACGCCGTAAGGTTCAGGGGTTCACGGACTGGGACGGGCACGCGCCATGCGCGTGCCCGTTTGCCATTCAGGGGGCTTGTGAATAACTTCACGAGGTCCGGTGCACTCGCGGGACGAACGGCGATTCAATCGCCACACATGCTAGAATTCGGAGGCTTCACCGTTATGCGGTTCTACGCTCTGACAGCAGCGAGCATTCTCCTCCTTGGCGCGTGCGCCGGGGGCGACACGGCCAACCAGGCGACGACTGATACCGGCGCCGCCCCAACTGCCACGACTCCGCCGGCCGGCGGAGGGCAGACGACGACCGGCGCAGCCGTCACCGGCACCATGCACGAGGTTCGAATGCTGCTCGACGGACAAACCTACAAGTTCGAGCCGGCCAATTTGACCATTAAGCAGGGCGATGGCGTAAAGTGGACGATGGTCTCTGGCGGTCCACACAACGTCGCGTTCGATCCGGCCAAAGTTCCCGATGATGTGGAGTCGGTGCTCTCGGCCAACATGCCAAATCAGGCAGCGCCGCTCTCCAGCCCCTACCTGACGCAGCCAAACGAGACGTACACGATCTCGTTCGCCGGTGTGAAGCCGGGAACCTACGATTATGTGTGCACGCCACACGTCATGATGGGGATGACGGGCAAGATCACGGTGCAGTGATCCAGGTCCGAAATGAAGAACGGCGTTCAGGGGGAGCCAAGTGGCTCCCCCTGCTCATTTTATGAAGAACAGAGAGCCGGCAGGGGGCGGTTGCGACTGTAACGGCAACGTTCCTGCAAGGAGGATCAGTCAGACGCAGCACTGGAGTCCGCATGATCGAGACGTGGAAGGACCTGCTTGATCTCGTGTGGTGGGCGCTCACCGGACGCGAAAACCGGCCGCACTTCCGACTGAGCCTCCATCCGTCACGATCCGCATTCGCGGCGGTGGCGTGGGCATGGACGAGCGCGCTGTTGCTTCTCTCGGGACTCATCTTCACCGGCGATGTGAACAACCCCATGCCGACCTGGGTGTTCGCTGTCATGGGCGCGATCGCGCTTTTGTGGGCGCCCACGCAATACGCCATTTTCGCGGATGCGCATCGACTGCGTCGTCTGGCGATGATTGCCGTCGTCATCGGCGCTCCGGTGTGGGTGCTGCCGGTTCCACCCGACGTCGCGCTATCGCCTGTTCATCGCTTTGCGCTGTGGGCGCTCTTTGGGATTGCGACCGCCCTCGCGGCTCCCCTGCTCGCCCTTCCGCTGCGCGTGCTGCGCCCGACGTCGGTGTCGGCTCGCCCGTCTGTTCGCGACTGACCT
>DATFCF010000797.1:0-2713 GCA_035253445.1 Mycobacterium sp. | reverse complement strand
GTCGGGATCGTTGACAGACGGCATCTGCAACGCGATCGACGGGTCGGCGGGAACGATGCCGCGACGGCAGTCCTCCCACTGCTGTTGCAGCTCCTCCGGCGTGCTGAAAATGCCGATATTGGATTGCATTTCCGGATCGTTGAGCAGTTCGTACGGCGCCGCGAATTCCGGTGCGCCATCGAGTGCGAAGTGCATCTGCAGGTAGCTGCCGCGGTGGTCGACCCGCGAGAACCGCTCCCGGACGTCGGCAGGCACCGCGGCAGAGTCGACCAGCCCGTTCACCGTGAGGTCGGGTGCGACGGCGGACACGACGATCGGCGCGGTCAGCGTCGAACCGTCCTCGAGGCGGACACCTGCGACGCGGCCGTCGGTGACGAGGACTTCATCGACCTTGCTGCGCAGCCGCAACTCGCCTCCGCCAGAGGTGAACAGCTCCTGCAGGTGCGACGTGAGCGCGCCGATACCGCCCCGCAATTTCTTGACCAGCAGTGCGTTCTCATCAGGGACCGCGAATCCGTATGCGAACGCCGCGGCCGTACCCGGAGTCGCGGGCCCGCGGTAGGTGGTGTTGACGGCGAGCAGCGACAGCATGCCGCGCAATGCGCCGTGTTTCTCGCGGTCGGGCAGGTACCGGTCGAGCACATCGGTGACCGATCCGAACAGCAGGTCGGTAATCGTCGACCGCTCGAATTCGTTTGTGGCACAGGCATACATCTCGTCAAGGGTTTTCGGCGGCTGACCCGCGTCGAATCGGCCCAATGCCCGGGTCGGGGCCTGACTCCAGGCCATCAACCCGGCCATCCCGTTGACGGCTTCTGCGCCGTGCACGTCGTTGAGATGGGTCAGCAGCTTCATCGGGTCGGTGTAGTAGACGACAGGGTCGTCGCCCACGCCCCGAAGCGACACCGACATCACGTCGAGGTCGACGGTCGGCAGCTCGTCGAGCCCGAGTTCACGGCTCACCGTGGCCGAAGTCGGGATCTGCACCGAGCCGGCGATCTCGAACTTGTAGCCGTCGAACAGCTCAACGGTCGACGCCATTCCGCCGGCATACAGCTTGGAATCGAGGCAGAGCGTACGTCGCCCCGCCCGCTGAAGGAGTACGGCAGCGGTCAGTCCGTTGTGTCCCGCCCCGATGACAATCGCGTCAAAGTCCGCCATCGGCTGAGGCTGACACGGGCGGACCAGTTTTGTCAATATTGACGAAACTTGGCTTAGGTCGGGTTGCCGATCCCTTTGCTCAGCGTCGCGAGAGCCTCCTTGCACAGCCGCGACAACTCAGGCAGCGAACGATCCCCGCCGAGCATCCACACCTCCATCGCCCCGAACACCGCGGCGGCGATGCACCGGGAGGTGACGGTGATGTGCATCCGTTCGTCGGTGCCCGGCTTCGGCGGATCGCCCCCGGCCAGATGCTCCTCGATGGCCTCGGCGAAGTCCGCCTCCACCTGGCGGATATGCCGCACGATCCGACCGGGGTCGAGTTCCTGGGCGCGCAACGAGGCGATCTTGGTCACCGCCCAGTCGTCGTACGGCCTTGCCATGATCGCCGACTGCACCGATTCGATGATCGACTCGTTCGGCGATCGGGCCGCCAGCGCGCTGCGGAACCAATGCAACCCCGCATCGTAGTCGGCGAACAGCAGGTCGTGTTTCGATGCGAAGTGGCGGTAGAAGGTCCGCAGCGACACCCCGGCGTCGGCGGCGATCTGCTCGGCCGTCGTGTCCTCGACGCCCTGGCCGATGAACCGCACCAGAGCCGCCTGCCGCAACGCTTCCCGCGTGCGCTCGCTGCGTGCGGTTTGGGCTGGCCGGACCATCTGCGTAAAGTACCCCACTTCGGTTATGTCAATATTGACAAAACTTCGATCGGTGGCGAGACTCCGCCTATGGTGTCGTTGCTTGTTCACGCCGTCCTCGGCGTCGCCGTCGTCTGGTTCACCGTCGCATCGAATCCGAAACTCTTCTCCCGCCCAGTCGGCGGACGGCGGTTCTCCACCCTCGAAGTCGTCTACTACGTCGTCGGTATTGCTTCGATCGCGCTGGGCTATTACTTCAATCGCGAGTTCGTGCAGGAGTACGCGACGCCATCGTCAAACCCGATCTGGGGCCCGGGAAGCTGGCAGGAGTTCATCGCACTCGGATACGTCAATCCCGCCGCCGCTTCGGCGAGTCAGGACTACACCATCATCAATGTCATTCTGCTGCCGCTTTTCACGATCATCGACGGTCGGCGGCGCGGCATCCGCCATCCGTGGCTCTTCTTCGTGTCGAGCCTGTTCACCAGCTGCGCCTTCGCGTACGCGTTCTACTTCGCCGTGATCGAACGGCAGCGCCGCCACCAGCAAGTGACGGCGCCCGTCGAATCCGCGGCATAGCGCTTGCGGCGGACGGCCGCCTACAGTTCTAGGGGTGATCAGCAACGATTTGCGGCAGCGCCGCCTCGACGTCATTCGCGAACACATGGATACCGAGGTCACCAAGGACTTCGACCGGACTCTGGCCACCTTCAACGGCCATCCGCACTACGAGATCATCGCCACGGGTCAAGTCTTCGACGGTGACGACGAAGTCATGGGCTACTACCGGACCACACGGACCGCGTTCCCCGACCAGCGTCACGACAACGTCCGCTACCATGTCGCCGACGATGCGGTCATCGTCGAATTCGACCTGCTGGGAACTAATCTCGGCGAGTTCTACGGTCTGCCGC
>DATFCF010000796.1:0-5671 GCA_035253445.1 Mycobacterium sp. | reverse complement strand
GCGACGACGAGCGGCTCTTCTGCCGGCGGTGAAGTCGGCCGGGTTCACGGTCGACCACTCGGAGGCCGGGCTTTACATCTGGGCCACCCGTGGCGAACCGTGCCGCGATACGGTCGCATGGTTTGCGCAACGCGGAATCCTGGTCGCGCCCGGCGAGTTCTACGGCCCGCGCGGCTCGCAGCATGTACGCATCGCGCTTACCGCGACCGACGAGCGGATATCCGCTGCTGTGCAACGACTTACGGCCTAGCGCTCGCGCAGGAGTCCCAGCGACATCGCGGTCGTCACAGCCGCGGTCCGGTCGGAGACGCCGAGTTTGTTGAACGCCCGCAGCAGGTGCGTCTTCACCGTCGCCTCGCTGATGTGCAGCTGACGTCCGATCTCCGCGTTGGACCTGCCCTTCGCGACGTGGCCGAGCACCTCCACTTCCCGGGCGGACAGCGTCGCCGAACCGGGTTGCCGGACAAAGTGAACCAGCCGATCCGCCACCGTCGGCGCCAGCACCGTCTTTCCGCGGGCGGCGTCGCGCACCGCTCCGGCCAGCTCGGAGCGCGACGCGTCCTTGAGCAGATATCCCGCCGCACCCGCTTCGACGGCACGCAGGATATCGGCGTCGGATTCATAGGTGGTGACGACCACGATCCGCGTTCGCGGTAGCACCGCCAGGATGCGTTGGGTCGCCGTCACACCGTCCACATCAGGCATCCGCAGATCCATCAGAATCACGTCAGGACACAGTGATTCGGCCATCGCGACGGCCTCGGCGCCAGATCCCGCCTCGCCGACGACGGTGAGGTCGGGCTCGGCGTTGATCATGCCGCGCAATCCCTCGCGGACGACGGGGTGGTCGTCGACCAGCAGGACGGTGGTCACACCGGCACCTCCACGGTCACTGTCGTCCCGCCGCCGGCCGTCGCTGACACCGACATCGTTGCGCCCACCTGAACCGCACGGGCCCGCATGCCGCGCAGGCCGAATCCTTCCGTGTGGTCATCGGATAGGCCGATGCCGTTGTCCACCACCGCGAGTCGCACACCCTGGTGGTTGGCGGACAGGTCAACCGTCACAGTGCTCGCCTGCGCATGCTTGCGGATGTTGGAAAACGCCTCCTGCGTGGCGCGCAGCAGCACGACGTCGGCAGCCATACCCAGCGCCGGCAGATCGTCGTCGGCGTGCATCGTCACCGCGATCCCGGACTCGTCGGACAGCCTGTCACATTGGCGCTGGATCGCAGATTGCAGTGAACCCCCATGCAGCGCTGTCGGAGTCAGTTCGGCCACCATCGCCCGCGCCTCGGCAAGGTTTTCCCGAGCGGTCGTGCGGATCAGCTCGACGTGTCGTTTCGCAGCCGCCGTGTCGGTCTCCAGTTCCGGTTCGACGGCCTGTGCAAGCGCGACGATGCTGGTGAACCCCTGTGCGAGCGTGTCGTGGATTTCCCGCGCCAGCCGTTCCCGCTCGGCGGCCGTTCCCGCCTCGCGTGACAGGCGCGCGCCCTCGGCACGGCTTGCCGCCAACTCCGCGACGAGCGCGGACAATTCCCTGCGTTGCCGCATCGATGTCATGATCACCGTGCCGATCACCGGTGCCGCGACTACCCCGATGAGCGTAAAAGCAATGGCCATGCTGAGATTCGGCGAGCGAATACCCTGAGCGAGCAGCACGAGCGTCAGCGGGATCAGGTTGATCGCGGTCGTCACCACGAGGGCGGTGCCAAGCGACAACGTCGCGAATACGAGCGGGTAGAGCGCGGGCACCGCAGCCACCGCGACTGGCGACGCCCACAGCGCGAGGGTCCACAACGCCACCACGACGCCGACGAACATGAATGTGCGCCAACTGCGTTCGGGCAGCCACGTCGCACGGCGGCCCAAGGCCAGCACACATACCACGAGGCCCGCGAGTGCGGCGATGGCGACAGGGACTTCGCCGGGAAAGCGATGGTCGAGCAGGATCACCGCGATCATGGCCGCAAGGCAGATGCCGACGACATAGGCCTCCCACAGCCAGTGCCATTCGCCCCCTCGCGGAGCGTCCCCGCTCATCAGGTGATGTCCCCTAGCTTCACTGGGGGCCCAAGTCCCCGCTCGGTACCCAGTTGCCGTGAAAACCGTGTGGCACCCGGGCCGGAAGGTGCACGGTCGCGACGGTTTCCAGCGTCTGCCCGTCGAGCAGCACCAGGTCGCTGCGGTCGGCCGACCGGTCGTACACGAAACCCATCGCCACGCCGTCGTCCTCCGCGGCATCCGCAGTGGATGGCGCGAACACGAACTCGCCCGGTTCGCGGCCCGGCCCGAACGAAACAGACTGGGTGCTACGTGTGGACAGGTCGTGTTTCAGGATGGCGTCTTGCCGGGAGTGCCCATCCGGCTCGCGGGAGAACCCGACCGAGTAGCCGTACCGGTGCCGCCTGCCGACCAGTCGTTCGTCGACGCGCGGGAATTCCTGGGGCGCGTCGTCGAGACGTTCTTCGGTGACCTTGGCAGCGGTGAGATCAACGGTCCATCGATCCAATGACTGGTCTTGGGGGAACAGGCGAGTGCCGGTGGTGAACACCGATGAGTGACGCACAATGTCGAGCACTATCCGGTCGTCGTCGTCGTACGCGTTGAGCGGATGGAAGACGTAGCACGGCTGCACTTCGAACCAGCGGATGTCGGAGGCGGTGCCTTCGCGCGGCAGGACACCGATCCGGGCTCCCCGTTCGGGCGCCCAGCGGTAGGGCATGCCGCCGCTCGGCGGACCCGAGCGCTCCGAGCCGCGCATGATCGCGCGCACCACGAAATCGGGTGCGGCGTGGCGCTCGACGAAGCGGGTCATCCCGTTGGCCGCCTTTTTGGTGAGCGGACTTCTTAGCGCCCCGCCGAGGTCCAGCGCGACGGGCAGGTCGTAGAGCACGACGTGCTTCTCAGTCAGTGAGAAGTCGTGCATCATCGTCTGCGCCGTCAACCGGATGTTCACCGTGCGGCGGATCTTGCCGTCAACGCCGGTGACCGTGTACTGAACGATGTTGCCGCGCATGGGGTTATATGACACGGCGTGCAGCTCGCCAGTCGCCGGGTCGCGCTTGGGATGCGCGGTGTAGCCGCCGAACAACGTGCCGCAGAAGTCCGAAGGGCCGACGGTTTCCAACTCGTCGGTGAGCTCGTAGGGCCGAACGCCGGCCTCCGCAATGGCGTACGTGCGACCCGCGTGACCGATGATGTTGGTGTTGGCGGCGAAGTCGAAACCTCCGGTGTGGGAACCGCCCGACCATCGTTCGCCAAGCTTGCGAGCGACGTCGGCGGAGCGTATCCATCGGTTGCGATACCACAGCGCCTTGCCGTCGCGCAGCCGAAGGCCGTGTGCCATCCCGGTGCCGAGGAACCAGTGGTACTTGGCGGGGTCGGGGTCTCCCATCGGGTTGGGTCCGATGCGCAGATAGCGGCCGTCGAGGTGCTCGGGAATGGATCCCGTGACGTCAAGGTCGACGGCGGTGATCTCCTCCCGCACCGGCGCGTAGTTGCCGTTCAGGTACGGGTTGTCCGTCTCGCGGACGGGGGCTGCAGCGGTCATGACTCGATGCTGCGCCTGTCCGGTGTGATTACGAAACCCTCTGACGGTTGAATTCCGTGTCCATCGACCGGTTGACAGGGTCTCGGCCCGCGAACGTTCTGTACCGCTCGAATTTCCGCCAATTCTTCGAGCGGTAGGGAACGTTCGCCGCCGGCGTTCAGCGTTCGGTTGCCCTCAAACCCAACGCGAGGACGAGCCGGTCGTCGGGGTCGTCCAACGACGTCGACAGCAGCTTTTCGATCCGGCGCACGCGATAGCGCACCGTGTTCGGGTGAACGTGCAGTCGCTGCGCCACGGCGGCGATGTCGCCGAACCCGTCGAGGTACGCCTGTAGCGTGTCGGCGAGTACCGGATCCTGATCGCGCAGCTGTCGCACCCGCGGGTCGACGAGCCGCGGCTGGCCGGCCACTTGCGACACGATCGCGTCGAGCAACACGGTGGTGCGCGCTTCGTCCAGCGACGTCACCTGCCCGATGGCGCCGGGGTGACGCTCGGCGCTGTCGAACACGCGGTCCACCTCTGCGCGGGCCGACGCGACGCCGGCAAGTCCAGCCAACGGCGCCGCGATAACGGCCCGCAGCGTCAGCCCCAGCTCACGACGCAGCGCCGCCACCACGCCGCGCACCCACGACGTCACCGATGGCGGCGCGCCGGTCTTCGGCAGCAGCACGTACACCCGCTCGCCAGTCGACGCGACCTGGGCATCAGCGCGAAAAGCGCTGGCGCTCAAGGCAATAACGTCAGCTGGCACCGCGGTAGCGACGCCGAGAAACCCGATCAGTGCCGCGCGGCCGTCGGTCACAATATCCAGCTCGCGGGCGATCGCCGCGATATCAACGTCCTCGCCGCCCAGTCCGAGCAGCTCCTGTACCCGCACCGTATGTGACGACGGTGCGGCCGCCAGCCGCGACATGATTCGTGCCGCCAGCACCGCCCCGCCGCGCAAGACGTCCTCGACGTCGTCGGCCAGCGGCGCCGACCCCTGCTGCAACCAGATCGTCCCCGCGAAACCGGGCCGGCGGCGAGCGTCGGTCGCCGGCAGGTGAATACCCACCGCCAGCCGGGGGCGCAGGCCCAACTCGGGGCGCTCGGCGACGCGGACGACGTCGCCGCTGGCGCGCAGCGCGTCGAAAATGCCCCACTGGCCGATCCACTGCAGATGTTCGGGCGGCCCTGCGCGGCCCAGAATGCTCAGCCGGCGCAGTTCGTCGGCCTCGTCGCTGGAGGCGGAGTAAGCCAGCACGTGGGAAGCCTCGTCCTCGATGCTGATCATGCCGTGAGTGCGGTCGGCGATGGACTGCGCCAGGCCGAACAGGTCGGTGCCGGAGTCATACAGGGGATCGCCACGATCGCCGTGATGTTCGAAGGCGTGGCTCACGAGTTTGTACAACAGTTCCCACCGCGCCCGCGGTTCGACGGCCACCACGGCCGTGCCGAGCGCCACCGCCCGTCGGATCGCTTCCTGCGACGGTTCCTTGACGAAGATGGCGGTGGGCGTCCTGCCCGCCTCCTGTGCGATCCACCGCACCGCCTCGACGTCGGACACCCCGAGCAGGAAGAACAGATCGGCGGATCCAGGGCCGACGGCCAGGCCAAGCCGCACGTCGTCCGCGTCGACAAGCGCCACCGAACCCACCGGCATGTCCAGCCCCCGCGGCGCCTCCACCAGCGTGACCATTGTGCGGTCGAGGGCCAGCAGCAGCTGCCCAAGCCCAAGCCCGGTCGGCTGCTCGGCCATGGCATGCTCCTTTGTCCGATCCGACTATAGCCACACCAATGCCTTGTGGGATCGGCCATGTGTTGCGCGTCGCAATCAGGGGATCCTTGCTGCATGGACGCCATCACCGACGTGCCCCTGCCTGCCAACGAGCCGGTCCACGAATACGCGCCTGGTTCGGGTGAACGCACCCGGCTCATTGAAGCCCTGAAAACCGTCGCCGCCGACCCGATCGACCTGCCCCACGTCATCGGCGGGGCCCACCGCATGGGCGACGGCGACCGTATCGACGTGGTCCAGCCGCACCGCCATGCGGCACGGCTGGGCACGCTGACCAACGCCACCCATGCCGAGGCCTCCGCGGCGATCGAGGCGGCGATGGCCGCCAAGGCGGGTTGGGAG
>DATFCF010000795.1:0-4534 GCA_035253445.1 Mycobacterium sp. | reverse complement strand
ACGGCGCTGCTGGGCTGCTCGCCGGAGCGCCCGAGGTCGACCAGGGCCCGCTCGATCGCCTTGAGCTGCAGGTCGGTGCGGCGCTCGGCGGCCAGCCCCGCCGACTCCGACTCGACGCCGATCCGGAAGTCGATCATGTCGAGGACGTCGCGGTGCGTGCGGATGGCAGCCGATTCGACCGAGAACGACGTTGGCTCGGGCATCGCAAGCACGAAAGAGCCACGGCCCTGGAAGGTTTCGACCAGGCCCTCGGCCCGCAGCCGGGTCACCGCCTCACGCACGACTGTGCGGGAGACCCGGTACTCGTCGATGAGCTCGGCCTCCGAGGGCAGCTTGTGGCCCGGCGGCAGGTCGCCGGCGAGGATCTTGCCCTTCAGCCCGGCCACCACCCGTTGCGCCAGTGTCGTGGTCAATGTCGTCCATCCCCCTGCCCTTCGGGCGGGAGGTGCCCCCACTTCGCGTGAGCGCTCATCGCCGCGTGCCGAACTCGGCGCTCTCTTTCGTGAGCGCGCGCATCCGCTCGCTGAGCGTGAAGCCCAGGCCGGGCCGGACCGGCAGCCACATCCGGCCGTCACGAATCTCGATGCGCTCGTCGAAGAGCGGGTTGAGCCATTCGAAGTGCTCGACCCACGGCTCGGTGGGGTACGCCGCGGCCAGGTGCAGATGGATCTCCATCGCATAGTGGGGCGCCAGTGCCAGCCCGGCATGCGCGGCCAGCGTCGCGAACCGCAGGAACGGCGTGATGCCGCCGATCCGCGGCGCATCCGGCTGAACGATGCCGCGGTAGCCCGCGTCGAGAAGCGCCATGTGCTCGGGGACCGACGTGAGCATCTCGCCCGTCGCGATCGGCGTATCGAAGGTGTGGGACAGGTCGGCGTGACCGACCGCATCCCACGCATCGAGTGGCTCCTCGATCCACACCAGGTCGAACGCTTCGAGCGCGCGGCACATCCGGCGTGCCCGGGCACGATCCCACTGCTGGTTCGCGTCGACCATGAACGGCGTCTCTCCGAGGTGTTCCCGCAGCGCCGCCACTCGCTTCAGGTCCGTCTTCCAGTCCGGTTGGCCCACCTTGATTTTGATGCCGCCGATGCCCGCCGCCAACGACTCGGACGCCTTCTCCTTGATCTCCTCGACCGACGCCTGCAGGAAGCCGCCCGAGGTGTTGTAGACCCGGCAGGAATCACGATGCGCGCCAAGCAGTTTGGCAAGGGGCAGGCCGGCGCGCCTGGCCTTGAGGTCCCACAGCGCGACATCGAGCGCCGCAACCGCCTGCGTCGCGACGCCGGAGCGCCCGACGGATGCCCCCGCCCACATCAGCGACTGGTAGATCCTGTCGATATCGGACGGGTCCTGGCCGAGTGCTACATCGGCGATCTCCGCCAGGTGGGTGAACTGGGCAGGGCCGCCTGCGCGCTTCGAGTAGCTGAACCCCATGCCTTCGAAGCCCTGCTCGGTGATGACCTCGACGAACAGCAGCACCGTTTCGGTCAACGGTTTCTGTCTGCCCGTAAGCACTTTCGCGTCGCTGACAGGGGCGGGGAGCGGCAGGACGACGTGAGACAGCTTGAGATGGCGAATGCGATCGGACATGAAATTAGTATAATAAGTTTGCAACTCATCATACAAGTAAGGTGTTTGAAGTCCCGGCCGAAACGGGAAGCCGTGCGCGAGTATGTCCTCAACACTCGCATCGATATCGCAGTGGTTTCTGACAAAAGGCCTGCACATCGCGTTGGTGGTGGTCTTCGCGCTGTTCGCGACGCGGCTCATTCGATGGATGGCTGCGCGGATCAGCAGGCGACTCGATCAGGGCGACGCCGCCGACGCCGTATTGCGCCCGGAAAGCGTGAAGCACCGGCGGGCCGTCGCATCGGTGATCTCATCGGTGGCGATCGCGCTGCTCTACGTGATGGTGGCGGTCGACATCGCCAATCAACTCGGCCTGCCGATCGGTTCGCTGGTTGCACCCGCAGCCGTGCTGGGCGCCGCGTTCGGTTTCGGCGCGCAGCGCATCGTCCAGGATCTGCTCAGCGGGTTCTTCATCATTACCGAGAAGCAATACGGCTTCGGCGATTTGGTGGAGCTGACCGTGAGCAGCGGCACCGCACTGGGCACTGTCGAGGACGTCACGCTGCGTGTCACCAAACTACGCACCAGCGACGGCGAAGTCGTCACCGTGCCCAACGGGCAGATCGTCAAGTCGCTCAACCAGTCAAAGGACTGGGCACGAGCCGTCGTCGACATCCCGGTGCCCACGTCGACCGACATCAACCGGGTCAACGACGTCCTGCGCGACGTTTCGTCGGCCGCCATGGCCAACGATCACCTGCGGGACCTGCTGCTCGACGAGCCGTCGCTGATGGGCGTGGAGAGCATCGAGGTGGACACCATCAATCTCCGGTTGGTGGCGCGGACCTTGCCGGGTAAGCAGTTCGAGGTCGGGCGACGGCTACGCACGCAGGTTGTCTCGGCGTTGCGCCGCGCGGGCGTCGCGACCGCCGCCTAGTCGAATCCGATGATCTGCCGCACGGCGTTGCCGTCGGCCAGCTGGTCCATCCCGTGGTTGATTCCGTCCAGCGCGATCGTCGACGAGACCAGCGACTCGACGGCCAGCCTGCCTGCTCGCCACAGGTCGACGAATTGCGGGATATCGTGCGACGGCACGGCCGATCCGAGGTAGCTGCCGATCAGCGACCGTCCCTCGGCGACAAAACCCAACGGCGACACGCTGATTCGTGCATCGGGCCGCGGTAGGCCGACGGTGACCGTGCGCCCGCCGGGTGCGGTGAGGTCGATCGCGGTCTCCAGCGCGCTGGGGTGCCCGACGGCCTCGATCACCACCGCGGCCTTCAGGTTGAGATCGCGCGCTTGCTCCGGCGTGAACGCGTCGTGCGCGCCGATGGCCTTTGCGCGGTCCAGCTTGTCGGCGAGCTGATCGACGCCGACGACACGGACGTCGTCGTGCGCGAGTGCGGTGAGAACCGCTGCCATGCCGACGCCGCCGAGGCCGACGACGATGACGGTCTGGCCGGGCAGCGGCCGCCCGGCGTTGATGACCGCGCCACCGCCGGTGAGGACGGCGCAGCCGAGCAGTGATGCGACGACGGGCGGGACGTCGTCGGGTACCGGCACGACGGAGTGACGGTCGACGACGGCATGGGTGGCGAATCCGGATACGCCGAGGTGGTGGTGGACGGGTTGGCCGTTGCGGGACAGCCGTCTTTCCCCGGTCATCAGGGTGCCCGCGGCGTTGGCGGCGCTGCCCGGCTCGCAGGGCGTGAGCCCGTTGGTGGCGCAGGCCGTGCACCGACCGCAGCGTGGCAGGAACGTCATCACCAGGCGCCGACCGACGGCCACGTCGGTCACGCCCGCACCCACCTCCTCGACGACCCCGGCTGCTTCGTGGCCGAGCAGCATCGGAACGGGGCGCACCCGGTTGCCGTCGACAACCGAAAGGTCGGAGTGGCAGAGTCCGGCGGCTTCGATGCGCACCAGGAGTTCGCCGTCGCCGGGCGGCGCCAGGTCGAGTTCGCCGACCGAGATCGGTCGCGATTCGGCGTAGGGGCGGGGGAGACCGATCTGCTCGAGCACGGCGCCGCGGATCCTCATGCCTTTCAGCCTGCCGTCACTGGGAGACTGCTGCCATGACCTCCGGCGAGCAATCGGTCACGAGCAGCGATTTTCCTGTGCACTGGCCGGTGCTGACCCGGTGGACCGACAACGACATGTTCGGCCACCTCAACAACGCGGTGTACTACGAGCTGTTCGACACCGCGATCAACGCGTGGATCGGCACCAACTGCGGGATCGATCCGCTGGCGGTGCCGTGGCTGGGCGTGGTCGCCGAGTCGGGGTGCACGTACTTCGCCGAACTGAATTTTCCCGACCCGTTGGTCGTCGGTCTGGCCGTGACGCGGTTGGGCAACAGCAGCGTCACCTACCGGCTGGGGATCTTTCAGGAGGGCCAAGCCGTTGCCGCGCTGGGCCACTGGGTGCACGTCTATGTCGATCGGTCCAGCCGCCGGCCGGTGCCCATTCCCGACGGCATCCGCGCACTGCTGGAAACGGCGCGCGTCGGCTAGTCGATATGCTCGGCCAATGCCGCTGGTGAGCAAGACCGTCGAGGTGACGGCATCCGCCGATTCGATCATGGCGATCGTCGCCGACTTCGAGTCGTATCCGCTGTGGAACGAGGAGATCAAAGGCTGCTGGGTGCTGGCCAGATACGACGACGGCAGACCCAGCCAGCTGCGCCTCGACGTCGTGGTCCAGGGCCAGGCGGGGACCTTCATCACCGCGGTCTACTACCCCAGCGAGAACCAGATCTACACGGTGCTGCAGCAGGGCGATCACTTCGACAAGCAGGAGCAGAAGTTCTCGGTGGTGCCCATCGGCGAGACGTCGCTGCTGACTGTTGATCTCGACGTGGAGACCAAGCTTCCGTTCCCGAAGCCGATGGTGAAGAAGGCGATCAGCGACACACTCGATTATCTGGCTGACAACCTGAAGGCCCGCGCCGAACAGCTGGCGG
>DATFCF010000794.1:0-7780 GCA_035253445.1 Mycobacterium sp. | reverse complement strand
CGTCGCGGTGCTGACATCGACGACTCTGACGCCCGCCGTCCTCGCCACGTTCGGCAGGGCGGCGGCCAAGCGTTCGTCCTACCTGCATTGGTCACGCCGGCCGGAGACCACGCAGTCACGGTTCTGGACGCGCTGGACGGGCTGGGTGATGCGGCGGCCGTGGCTGGCGGCACTCGGGGCCGCGGCGCTTCTGCTCACACTGGCCGCACCCGCGTTCTCGATGGTGCTCGGCAACAGCATGCAGCGGCAGTTCGACCCGACCCACGAGATCCGCGGCGGCGTCAACGCGGCGGCCGAGGCGCTTGGCGCGGGCGCGCTGGGCCCGGTGCGGATTCTGGTGACCTTCCCCAACGGCGCGGCGTCTGCGGGGCAGAACGCGCCCGTTCTGGACGCGTTGCGCCAGCGGATGGCCCAAGCCCCCAACATCGTGTCGGTGGCGCCGCCGGTGTTCGGCACCGATCACCGCAGCGCACTGCTGTCCGCGGTGCTGTCGGTGGACCCCGAGGACATGGGCGCCCGCGAGACCGTCGATTGGATGCGCCAAGAACTCCCACGGGCACCGGGAGCGGAGAACGTCCGGGTGGATGTCGGCGGGCCGACGGCGCTGATCAAGGACTTCGACGACCGGGTCTCGGCGACGCAGCCGCTGGTGTTCGGGTTCGTCTCGCTGATCGCATTCGTGATGCTGCTGGTGTCCATCCGCTCGGTGTTCCTGGCGTTCAAGGGCGTCTTGATGACGGTGCTGTCGGTCGCCGCCGCCTACGGCAGCCTTGTCATCGTCTTCCAGTGGGGCTGGCTGGAGGAATTGGGCTTCAAACCGATCTCCTCGCTGGACAGCACGATCCCGCCGCTGGTGCTGGCGATGACGTTCGGGCTGTCGATGGACTACGAGATTTTCCTGCTGACCCGCATCCGGGAGCGGTTCCTGCAGACCAACAACACCCGAGACGCCGTGGCGTACGGGGTGAGCACCAGCGCCCGCACGATCACCAGCGCCGCGCTGATCATGATCGCGGTGTTCATCGGGTTCGCGTTCGCGGGCATGCCGCTGGTTGCCCAGCTCGGCGTCGCCTGCGCGGTGGCCATCGCCGTCGACGCCACCGTGGTGCGCCTGGTTCTGGTGCCGGCTCTGATGGCGATGTTCGACGAATGGAACTGGTGGCTACCGCGCTGGCTGGACCGCATCCTGCCGTCGGTGGACTTCGAGAAGCCGCTGCCCAAGGTCGACATCGGCGACTTGGTCATCATCCCCGACGACATTTCGTCGCTGGCCGCGCCTGGTTCCGACCTGCGAATGGTGGTGAAGTCCGCGGCCAAACTGAAAAACCTTGCGCCCGAGACCATTACCGTTGCCGATCCGTTGGCGTTGGGCAGCCACATCAAGGGCGGCGACGAACCTGCACGACGCGCGACCGCGGTCAACGGCACCCATCGCAATGGCACCAACGGCACAGCCAAGCGCTGCCCACTGCCGGTCCATCCGGTGACCATGTGGCGTGGCAGGCTGTCGGTCGCGCTGGACGCGTTGGAAACCGAGGCTGACTACGATCGCGCCCCGATGGAGCGGCTCACCCCGGTGGAAACCACCAACGTCCAGCTGCCCACGGGTGACCGGCTGCAGGTCCCGACCGGCGCGGAGACGCTGCGGATGAAGAGTTACCTGATCATGTGCCGAAACAGGTCCAGGGATTTCGCAGAGTTTGCCGATTTGGTCGAGTCGATGGAAACTCAAACCGCTGCAGTAGTGCTGGCCGGTATGGACCGGTACTACTGTGGACAACAGTCGAGAAATCAATGGGTGGCCACCCAGTTGGTGCGCCGGCTGGCCGATCCGCAACCCGCGGACGAGCACGACACCAGGATGTCGGGCCCGGAGGCGGAGGCGGATTGGGCCAAGGTCCGGGAGCGCTGCCTGTCGGTGGCAGTCGCGATGTTGGAGGAGGCGAGGTGACGGTGGCACCCGAAACTCGGGACGCACGCCGCGACGCAGTCTCCGTACCTAAACGCCCTGCGGCGGCGACGCCCGCGCGGCGGCCGTCGACCGAAGACCGGCCGGTGGAGTTCTGGCCGACCGCCGCGATTCGCGCGGCCCTGGAGACCGATGACCTGACCGTCTGGCAGCGCATCGTCGTCGCGATCAAGCGTGATCCGTACGGCAGGACAGCTCGCCAGGTCGAGGAAGTGCTGGAAACCGCGCGGCCGTACGGCGTCTCGAAGGCGCTTTCCGAGGTGCTTCACCGCACCCGCGAACATCTGGAAGCCAACGAGTGCGCCGAGGTGGCGCGCCACATCCAGGCGCTGATAGAGCGGTCCGGTCTCGGGCCGGCCGAGTTCGCGTCGCGCATCGGCGTGCCGACCGAGCAATTCACGAACTACCTCAAGGGGACGACGAGTCCGTCGGCGTCGTTGATGATCCGGATGCGCCGGCTGTCGGACCGGTTCGCCAAGATGCGGTCCCAACACCCGAGCAGTAGCGACTGATCCACCGGCAGATGCCGACCACCTACGTGCTGATCCCGGGAGCGGGCGGTGATGCGTGGTACTGGCACCGGGTGATGGCACTGTTGATCGATCGCGGCGCCGAGGTGATCGCGTTCGACCTGCCTTTCGCCGACGACTCCGCGAATCTGACCACCTATGCCGACATCGTGTACGACGAACTGGCCGGCGTGGCTGGACCCCTCATCCTGGTCGGCCAGTCGATGGGCGCATTCATCGCACCCATGGTGGCCAAGCGACGCTCCGCAGCGCTGATCGTGCTGGTCAACCCGATGGTGCCTGCACCTGGCGAAGCAGCCGAGGGATGGTGGGGCGCTACTGGTCAAGAGTCCGCGATGGTAGCCAACTTCGAACGAATCGGATTGGGCCGCAGCACGTTCGACCAGTTCGAAGATTTCTTCCACGACGTGCCTGAGCCGGTACGCCAGGTGGCACTGAGCCGGCCCCCACCGGGTATGTCCGACACGCCGTTCGAACAGCCGTGGCCGCTGGACGGATGGCCCGACGTGCCGACCCGTGTGATCGTCGGCAGCGATGACCGGCTGTTCCCGCTGGAGTTTCAGCGCCGGGTGGTGCGCGAAAGACTCGGCCTGGACGTCGACGTGTTGCCCGGTGGTCACCTGATGGCTTTGAGCCGGCCGGAGGAGTTGGTCCAGCGCCTCGAGGACTACCGGAAAGCCGCAGGGGTATAAGGGAAATTTCGATGGACGACAACAACATGGCACGCATCCTGCGGGAAACCCGCAGCGTCGCGATCGTCGGCGCGTCGGCCGATCCGCTGCGGCCCAGCTACGACGTCTGGCAATACCTGAAGTCGGCCAGCGACTACGAGTTGTATCTTGTGAACCCAACGATCACGAATGTGAACGGCACGGCGGCCTACTCGTCGCTGGCGGACCTGCCGGTGGTGCCCGATCTCGTCGACGTGTTCCGCCGCCACGAGCACCTGCCGTCGGTACTCGATGACACCATCAAGATCGGTGCGAAAACGCTTTGGCTGCAATCGGATTTATGGCATGAGCAGGTGGCCCGCGATGGCGAGGCGGCGGGTTTACAGGTGGTGATGGACCGCTGCCTGAAGGTGGAGCACGCGCGGTTGCCCGGTTAGCGGGAGTGAATGGGCGACACGTCGTCGACCAGCCAGCGGCCGCCCTCCTTGGACAGCGTGATCCGCAGCGCGAGCACCGCAGTGTCGGGTGCCTTGCCTGGCACGTTCTGTGTCCCCCGCATGATCACCGCGACGCTGGCAGCGTTCGGGCCTATCGCCTCCACACCCGCGGATACCGTGCTGGCCTGAGCCGACACGTTCCTGCTCGTCAAATCCCTTGCCACGTTGGCGAATTCGTTCTTGAACGCTTCGGCGCTCTTGGGTGACATCATTGCGGTGGCGCGGTCGATCGACGCGATTGGGCTTTGCGGGGTGAATGTCGCCGACGCCTCCGCGACGCTGCTGGCGATCCCCACCACTTGGGAGGTGTCGTTGCGCAGGTTGCGGTCGGGCACGGTCCACCGCAGATAGCCGACGAACATGGCGGCCACCAGCGCGGCGGTCGCGACCGCGACCACCGCCAGCCGCAGGCCCGGACCGTCGTCGTCGGTGCCGACGGTAACCGAGTCTCGGCGCGCCAGCGCGACATTGACCGCTACGCCCTCGACCACCAGCAGGCACAGCACCGAGCAGACCGACACCCACCACAGCGGCCACGCCAGCGCGATACCGATGTAGATCAGGCCTGCGATGGCCGCCACCGGTGCCAGGATGTCGAAAGCCAGTACGCGCCAACGGTTTCTCATCGGATCGGCTCCAGTCGCGAGATCAGCAACTTGCCGTCCACATCGGTGACGTCCAGCCGCAGCGTCCAGCGCACTGTCTGCGGCTTGGCTGTCCCTGCGCTCTCGCTGACCGATGTCGCCACCACCATCACCGTGTCGGTGCGCGTGGCGAACGCCGAAAGTTCGGGCTGCGGTTGCGGTGCCGGCGCGCCGTCCGGGCCTGGTGGTACGTGGTGAATCGACTCCACCGCCACCGAGTCGACCTGGCCGGTGGTGCGCGCCTGCAGCTTCTGCACCAGTTGCCGGTACGGCTCGACGGACGAATCGAAGTCGGCGTTGAGTTGACCGACGGTGCCTTCGTGCAGCTTGTTCATATCGGCTTCGACGGTGTCCTTGTTCATGTTGACCAGCACGGTGGTCCATTCGGCCGCGGTCTGCACGACGCGGGTCCGGTACCGAAGCTCGTCGGTGTCGCTGCGATGCTGGATCCAGATCAACGTGCCCAGCGCGATAGCCACGACCGCGATCACCCCCAGAACCGCCGAGCCGATGCCGTAGCTGGTGAAGACGCCTCGGGTGTCGGTGGGCTCGTCGGGCATGGCCGTGAGGGTACCTGGAGGCTTCTGAGCGCAGCGGTCATGTGGAAGTATCTGGCACCCTGTTGGAGTGACGGTAGAAGCCATTCGCTCGGGAATCGACCTGAGCCACGTCGACTCTGATGCCCGCCCCCAAGACGATCTGTTCGGCCACGTCAACGGCCGCTGGTTGGCCGAATACGAGATGCCGGCCGACCGCGCCACCGACGGTGCGTTCCGGTCGCTGTACGACCGCGCCGAGGAGCAGGTCCGCGACCTGATCACCGAGGCGGCTGCGTCGAAGGCGGCTCCAGGAACCGACGAGCAGCGCATCGGCGACCTCTACGCCAGCTTCATGGATGAAGCCACGGTCGCTGAGCGCGGCGTGCAACCGCTGCTCGACGAGCTGGCCGCCATTGACGAAGCGGGCGACGGCGCCGCCTTGGCCGCCGTGATCGGCGCGTTGCAGCGCACCGGCGTCGGCGGCGGCACAGGCGTGTACGTCGACACCGACTCCAAGAACTCCACCCGCTACCTGCTGCACATGAGCCAGTCCGGGCTGGGCCTGCCCGACGAGTCCTATTACCGCGACGAGCAGCACGCCGCGATCCTTGGCGCCTACCCGGGCCACATCGCGGCGATGTTCGCGCTGGTGTACGGCGGCGCCGCCGACGACCATGCCGACACCGCCGCGCGGATCGTCGCGCTGGAGACCAAGCTGGCCGCCGCACACTGGGATGTCGTCAAGCGGCGCGACGCCGACCTCACCTACAACCTGCGCACATTCGCCGACCTGCCCGATGAGGCACCCGGCTTCGACTGGGCCGGCTGGGTGAGCGCGCTGGGCACCGGTGTCTCCGGAAGCCCGGGGCTTCCTGCCGAAGTCGTTGTCCGCCAACCGGATTACCTGACCGCTTTCGCAGCGGCGTGGTCAGGTGAGGACCTCGAGGACTGGAAGCGCTGGGCACGCTGGCGACTCATTCATGCCAGGGCGTTCCTGCTGACCGACGAGCTGATCGCCGAGGACTTCGCGTTCTACGGCCGTCTACTCAGCGGCACCGAGGAGATCCGCGACCGCTGGAAGCGCGCCGTGTCGGTGGTGGAGAACCTGATGGGCGACGCCGTGGGCAAGCTCTACGTCGAGCGGCACTTCCCGCCAGGGGCCAAGGCGCGGATGGACGAGCTGGTGGCCAACCTGCGCGAGGCATACCGGGTCAGCATCAACGACCTGGAGTGGATGACACCGCAGACGCGGGAGAAGGCGCTGGCCAAGCTGGACAAGTTCACGCCGAAGATCGGCTATCCGCGCAAGTGGCGCGACTATTCGGCGCTGGTCATCGAGCGAGGCGATCTGTACGGCAACTACCGGCGCGGCTACGCCGTCGGCTATGACCGCGAGCTCGGTAAGCTCGGCGGGCCGGTTGACCGCGACGAGTGGTTTATGACGCCGCAGACCGTCAACGCCTACTACAACCCCGGGATGAATGAGATCGTCTTCCCCGCAGCGATTCTGCAGCCACCGTTCTTCGACGCCGAGGCCGACGACGCCGCCAACTACGGCGGCATCGGAGCCGTGATCGGCCACGAGATCGGGCACGGGTTCGACGATCAGGGCGCCAAGTACGACGGCGACGGCAACCTGGTGGACTGGTGGACCGATGAGGACCGAGCCGAATTCGGCGCGCGGACAAAGGCATTGATCGAGCAGTACGAGGAGTACACGCCGCGCGCGCTGACCGGCGGCCATCATGTGAACGGCGCGTTCACGGTGGGCGAGAACATCGGCGATCTCGGCGGTCTGTCGATCGCGCTGCTGGCCTATCGGTTGTCACTCAAGGGCGAGCAGGCCCCGGTGATCGACGGACTGACCGGCGAGCAGCGGGTGTTCTTCGGCTGGGCGCAGGTGTGGCGCACCAAATCCCGTGACGCCGAAGCGATCCGGCGTCTGGCGATCGACCCGCACTCACCGCCGGAGTTCCGGTGCAACGGCGTCATCCGCAACGTGGACGCGTTCTACGACGCGTTCGAGGTCAGCGAGTCGGATGAGCTGTACCTGGAACCCGAACGGCGCGTGCGCATCTGGAACTAGCGCAATAAAACGCGAAACCCCCAATTCCCGCGAGGAATTGGGGGTTTCCGCGTCTTCTCGTCAGGGCGCTAGAACATCTGCCAGTCAGACGCACCGTCGGGTTGGTTGTACAGCCCGACAGAGTTCTTGATGACGACCGGGTCTCCGCTGCCGAAGTTGTCGTAGAACCACTGCGCGTTGGCAGGACTGAGGTTGATGCACCCGTGGCTGACGTTGCTGTTGCCCTGGGCGCCGGTTGACCACGGCGCGCTGTGCACGAAGATGCCGCTGTTGTCGATACGCACGGCGTCTTGCACCTTGAGCTTGTAGCCCTCAGCTGAGGTGACCGGCACCCCGTAGGTCGACGAGTCCATCACGATGTCGGCGAACCGCTCGAGCACGTAATAGGTGCCGTTCTTGGTTTCGTAGCCCTTCTTGCCCATCGACACCGGGAACGTCTTCTCCAGCTTCCCGTTACGCATGATCTCCATCTGGTGCGTGGAGTTGTTCACGGTCGCCACCAGCGAATCTCCGGTGCGGAAGCTCGACTTGGTGCCACTGGCGTCGATGTTCACCGTGGTGTTCGCGGGCCAGAAGTCCTGTGGCCGCCAGCGCAGCTGGGTGTCGCTGGTCCAGTAGAAGCGGCCGGGCACCGGCGGGTTCGACGATATGTGGATTGCCTGCTCGGCCAACGCCCGATCCGCGATCGGCCGGGCGAAGTTGATGTAGATCGGCTTGGCCACGCCGACCATCGACCCGTTGACCGGGTTGAACGTCGGCGGCGCGAACACC
Organism: Mycobacterium sp.; assembly: GCA_035253445.1. GTDB lineage: Bacteria > Actinomycetota > Actinomycetes > Mycobacteriales > Mycobacteriaceae > Mycobacterium. The sequence continues at coordinate 73 of DATFCF010000794.1, read as the reverse complement.
GGCTCCCCCGTGTACGGGGTCGGGTTCTGGCCTGCGGGCGTTCCCTCGGGGATGACCGCGGGGGCGCCGTACT
>DATFCF010000793.1:0-17972 GCA_035253445.1 Mycobacterium sp. | reverse complement strand
CCTGTTCGCCGCGGCCGGGCTGATCTCGGCGTTCTGGATTCGCAACGAGCAGTGTGACTTCGGCCACGTATCGCCGGTGTCGGGGGCGGGTTGTCTCGACCGGGCGGCCCCGCCGCCGGCGTTCGTGAGGCGCTGACGATCCTCAGCGTGACTCGGGATGCAGTAACAGCTCCCGCAGCTCGTCCTCGACCTCGGCGACGACGACGAACAGCAACTCGTCGCCGCCCTCGAGGGGTTCATCGGATTCGGGCACGATCACCCTCGGGCCGCGCAAGATCGTCACCAATGTGGCGTCGCGGGGCAGATCGAGGCGTTTGACGGGCCTGCCGCCCCATGGCGTGTCGTCGGGCAGCGTGATCTCGACCAAATTGGCCTGTCCCTTGCGGAACTCCATCAGCCGCACCAGATCACCGACAGCGACCGCCTCCTCGACGAGCGAAGCCAGCATGCGTGGTGTCGACACCGCCACGTCGACACCCCAGCTCTCGTCGAACAGCCACTCGTTGCGGGGATCGTTGACGCGGGCCACCACGCGCGGCACGGCGAACTCGGTCTTGGCAAGCAGGCTGACCACCACGTTGACCTTGTCGTCGCCGGTCGCGGCGATCACCACGTCGAACTCTTCGAGCCGCACCGATTCCAGCAGGGTCAGTTCGCAGGCGTCGCCGAGGCGCCAGTGCGCGGCGGGGATGGCGTCGACGTCGATGTGAGCGGGGTTACGTTCCAGCAGCGTGACGTCGTGGGTGTCGACGAGCTCGCGGGCGATGGATCGGCCGACAGCGCCGGCCCCAGCGATCGCGACTTTCACTGCGCCTCCAGGTCCTCGCTCGGCGGCAGCGCCGCGATAGCCAGTGCTTCGGCGATGTGTCCGGCGATCGCGGCCATGTACACCTGATCGCCGGATTGGATGACCGTCTTCGGGTCGGGCAGCAGGCCGGCGCCGAAGCGGATCAGGAACGCAACCCGTGCGCCGGTGGCCGCTTCGAGGTCGGTGATCCGGTGGCCCATCCAGCCTTCGTGCAGCGCCAGTTCGGTCACGCCGACGTTGCCGGTCGGGTCGCGCCACTTTGTGGTCTCGGTTTCGCGGGTGAGCACGTTGAGCAGCCGGTCGGTTGTCCACGGCACGGTGGCGACGGTCGGGATGCCGAGCCGCTCGTACACCGCGGCGCGCTTGGCGTCGTAGATGCGGGCGACCACTCGCTCCACGCCGAACGTCTCGCGGGCCACCCTGGCCGAGATGATGTTGGAGTTGTCGCCCGACGACACCGCGGCAAACGCGCCGGCCTCCTCAATTCCGGCCCGCAGCAGCACGTCACGGTCGAAGCCCATGCCGAGCACCCGTTCGCCCGAGAACTCGGGTGACAGCCGGTGAAATGCGGTGCTGTCGCGGTCGATGACCGCGACATCGTGACCGATTCGGGCCAGGCTGTCCGATAGCGACGCGCCAACGCGGCCGCATCCCATGACCACTACACGCACCTGACGGTCCTTCCCGGCCGAAGCCTAGAAAAAGCTGTCTGCTCAACCCGCGCAATCCAGAACGCTACAGCTTTCCGACGGTCATACGTCGCTGGGCTTACTCTTGGCACTCGTGTCCAAGCTTTCGACCGCTGCGCGCCGGTTAGTTCTGGGCCGGCCGTTCCGCAGTGACAGGCTCGCCCACACGCTGCTGCCCAAGCGGATCGCGCTGCCGGTGTTCGCATCGGATGCACTGTCGTCGGTGGCCTACGCGCCCGAGGAGATCTTCCTGGTGCTGTCGGTCGCTGGCATGGCCGCGATCAGCATGGCGCCGTGGATCGGCCTCGCGGTGTCGGTCGTCATGTTGATCGTCATCGCCAGTTACCGGCAGAACGTGCATGCCTACCCGTCGGGCGGCGGTGACTACGAGGTGGTCACCACCAACCTTGGCCACACGGCCGGCCTGACGGTGGCCAGCGCGCTGCTTGTGGATTACATCCTGACCGTTGCGGTGTCGATGGCATCGGCGATGTCGAACATCGGCTCGGCGGTGCCCTTCATCGGGGAGCACAAGGTCGTGTTCGCCGTCACCGCGATCCTGGTCCTTGCGTCGTTGAACCTACGCGGCATCCGCGAGTCCGGCACGGCGTTCGCGATCCCCACCTACGCGTTCATGATCGGCATGTACATCATGTTGATCTGGGGGCTGTTCCAGATCTACGCGCTCGGAGAGCCGCTGCGCGCCGAATCGGCCGCGTTCGAAATGCAGTCCGAGCACGGTGATGTGCTGGGTTTTGCGCTGGTGTTCCTTGTCGCACGCGCTTTCTCGTCCGGTAGTGCCGCGTTGACCGGCGTCGAAGCGATCAGCAATGGGGTGCCCGCATTCCGAAAGCCCAAGTCCCGCAACGCTGCTACTACCTTAGCGCTGCTGGGCCTCATCGCGATCACCTTGTTCATGGGCATGATTCTGCTGGCCGAGGAGCTCGGCGTGAAGATCGCCGAGCGTCCGCACGAGCAGTTGATCGGCGCGCCCCCCGATTACCAGCAGAAGACGCTGGTTGCCCAGCTGGCCGAAACTATCTTCCAAGGCTTCCCGCTGGGACTGTTGATCATCACCAGTGTCACCGCGCTGATCCTGATTCTTGCCGCCAACACCGCGTTCAACGGGTTCCCGGTGCTGGGATCGATTCTGGCCCAGGACCGCTTCCTGCCGCGCCAGCTGCACACCCGCGGCGACCGGCTGGCGTTCTCCAACGGGATCTTGTTCCTCGCGTTCGCGGCGATCGCGTTCATCGTGGCTTTCCGGGCCGAGGTCACTGCGCTGATTCAGCTGTACATCGTCGGCGTCTTCGTGTCGTTCACGTTGAGCCAGATCGGCATGGTCCGGCACTGGACCCGGTTGTTGCGTACCGAGACCGACGGCGCAGTGCGGCGCAAGATGATGCGCTCCAGGGTGATCAACACGATCGGCTTCATTTGCACAGGAGCCGTGCTGGTCGTGGTGATTGTGACGAAATTCGTGGCTGGAGCGTGGATTGCGATCCTGGCGATGGGTGGCCTGTTTGTGCTCATGAAGGCGATTCACAAGCACTATGACACCGTCGCGCGCGAACTCGAGGAACAGGCAGCGGAGGCGGAGGACATCGTGCTGCCGAGCCGCAACCACGCGATCGTCCTGGTTTCCAAGATGCACCTGCCGACGATGCGCGCGCTGGCCTATGCCAGGGCCACCAGGCCGGACATGCTGGAGGCGATCACCGTCAGCGTCGACGATGGCGAGACCCGTGAGCTGGTGCACAAGTGGGAAGACAGCGATATCAGCGTGCCGCTCAAGGTGATTGCCTCGCCGTATCGCGAGATTACCCGCCCTGTGCTTGACTACGTCAAACGCGTCAGCCGGGAATCGCCGCGCACGGTCGTCACCGTGTTCATCCCGGAGTATGTCGTGGGGCACTGGTGGGAACAGGTGCTGCACAATCAGAGTGCGCTTCGACTCAAGGGCCGGCTCTTGTTCGAGCCCAACGTCATGGTGACATCGGTGCCATGGCAATTGAATTCGTCGGAGCGGCTGAAGACGCTGCAGCCTCAATCGGCTCCTGGCGATATTCGCAGAGGCTTCCTAGAGTGACTGAAGAAGTCGCCGACGTACCCATATTGCCGACCGACCTGACGCTGACGGTGGGACAGCCGGCCAACGGCGGCAGTTGCGTGGCGCGCCACGAGGGACGGGTCGTGTTCGTGCGGTATGCGTTGCCGGGGGAGACGGTCAAGGTTCGCATCGTCGCCGATCACGGATCCTATTGGCACGCCGATGTTGTCGAGGTGATCGAACCGTCCGCGGACCGCGTCGACCCACTGTGCCCGATCGCAGGGGTTGACCGTGCGGGATGTTGCGATCTGGCGTTCGCCACACCCGATGCCGCACGAGGCCTGAAGGGCGCGGTCGTCGCCAACCAACTGGCAAGGCTGGGCGGATTTCACTGGCGTGACGAGGACGAGGCGGCGGCCGAGCCGGTTGGCGAGGGCAGCGCGACGGGCTGGCGGACTCGGGTGCGGCTGGACACTTCGAGCGACGGTCGGGCGGGCTTTCACCGCTATCACAGCTCCGAACTGGTCACCGACCTGAACTGCGCGCAGCTGCCGGCAGGCGCGCTCGACGGATTGCAGGACAGGACGTGGCCGCCGGGGGCACAGCTGCATGTGGCGCTCGACGACGACGGCGACCGGCATGTCGTGCAGTCCGGGCCGCGAATCGGGCGCAAAACGTCGACGCAGGTGGTCGAGGGGCACTACGAGGCCGTGCAGCGGGTCGGCGACCGGGTCTGGCGGGTGCCGGTGACCGCGTTCTGGCAGGCGCACCGTGACGCAGCGCGGGTCTACAGCGAGCTTGTGGCCGGCTGGGCGCAACTGAGTGCGGGGATGACGGCGTGGGACTTGTACGGCGGGGCAGGCGTTTTCGCCGCCGTACTGGCCCGGGAGGTCGGAGAAACCGGCAAAGTGGTTACCGTCGACACGTCGCGCGGTGCGTCACGATCGGCGCGGGCGACGCTGGCCGACCTAGGCTGGGTGTCGGTGGTGACCGACTCCGTACGCCGCGCATTGGCCGCCGAGCGGCAGCGCGCCGACGTCGCGGTGCTGGACCCGCCGCGGTCCGGGGCGGGACGCGAGGTCATCGATCAGCTGGCTGCCGCCGAGGTGCCTCGCGTGGTCCACATCGGCTGTGAGGCAGCATCTTTCGCCCGTGATGTCGGGCTGTACCGTGGGCACGGCTACGCGGTCGAGGATCTGCGCGTGTTCGATTCGTTCCCGTTGACACACCACGTCGAATGCGTCGCCGTGCTGGCCCGCTGAACAGTTTGTTCCGTCGCTGTCTGGGTATCCGGGCGGCATGGCGGATAAGAATGCGGGCGATGCCAAGCAGCAACTGTTGGAGCAATCGCGGGTCAGCAGGGATACGGGGTACCTGACGACTCAACAGGGCGTTCGCGTCGACCACACCGACGACGCGCTGACCGTGGGCGAACGCGGACCGACCCTGCTGGAGGACTTCCACGCCCGCGAGAAGATCACCCACTTCGATCATGAACGCATCCCGGAGCGGGTCGTGCATGCCCGCGGCGCGGGCGCGTACGGATACTTCGAGCCCTACGACGACTCGCTCGCCGAGTACACCGTCGCGAAGTTCCTGACCACACCGGGAACGCAGACCCCCGTGTTCGTGCGGTTCTCCACGGTCGCAGGCTCGCGAGGTTCGGCGGACACCGTGCGCGACGTCCGCGGCTTCGCGACGAAGTTCTACACCGCCCAGGGCAACTATGACCTGGTCGGCAATAACTTTCCGGTGTTCTTCATCCAGGACGGCATCAAGTTTCCTGACTTCGTGCACGCTGTCAAACCCGAACCGCACAATGAAATTCCTCAGGCGGCCTCCGCCCACGACACGTTATGGGATTTCGTGTCCCTGCAGCCGGAGACGCTGCACGCGATCATGTGGCTGATGTCTGACCGGGCGCTGCCGCGCAGCTACCGGACGATGCAGGGCTTCGGCGTTCATACGTTCCGCTTCGTCAACACCAGTGGTGAAGGAACGTTTGTCAAGTTCCACTGGAAGCCCAAGCTGGGCGTGCACTCCCTGGTGTGGGACGAGGCGCAGAAGATTGCCGGTAAGGACCCGGATTTCAACCGTCGTGACCTGTGGGATTGCATCGAGGCAGGTGACTTCCCGGAATGGGAACTTGGCGTGCAGCTGGTGCCGGAGAGCGACGAGTTCTCGTTCGCGTTCGATCTGCTCGACGCGACGAAAATCATTCCCGAAGAACAGGTCCCAGTTCGCCCGGTCGGCAAGATGGTGCTCAACCGTAATCCGGACAATTTCTTCGCCGAGACCGAGCAGGTGGCGTTCCACACCGCCAACGTGGTGCCGGGCATCGACTTCACCAACGATCCGTTGCTGCAGTTCCGCAATTTCTCCTATCTGGACACGCAGTTGATCCGGCTGGGCGGACCCAACTTCGCGCAACTGCCGGTCAACCGGCCGCTCGCCGATGTCAGGACCAACCAGCAAGACGGCTACGGTCAGCACGCTATCCCGCAAGGGAGGTCGAGTTACTTCAAGAACACCTTGGGTGGTGGCTGTCCGGCGCTGGCCGACGAGGATGTCTTCCGGCACTACACAGAGAAGGTGGATGGACACAAGATCCGCCAGCGCGCCAAGAGCTTTCAGGATTTCTACAGCCAGGCGCGGATGTTCTGGAAGAGCATGTCGGCGGTGGAGGCCAAGCACATCGTCGAGGCGTTCGCATTCGAACTGGGCAAGGTGGAAGTGCCTGACATTCGGAAGCGTGCGGTCGAACAGATCAACCGGGTCGACAACGATCTGGCCAGCAAGGTCGCCGGGAAACTGGGCTTGCCCGAGCCGGCCCATGAGCCGGTGGACGACAAGATGCCTGAATCTCCTGCGCTCTCGCAGCTGAACACCGCCACCGACAGCATCGCCACCCGAAAAATCGCGGTGCTGGCCGCCGACGGCGTCGACATTCGCGGGGTCGAATACTTCAAAGAGGCGATGGCCCGGCGTGGCGCGATCGTCGAGGTGCTGGCGCCCACCGCCGGTGGCACTTTGGCCGATGGCTCGGGCGGTGAACTCGCCGTCGACCGGGCTTTCACCACCATGGCATCGGTCCTATACGACGCCGTCGTCGTGCCGTGTGGACCCGACTCCGTCGAGGCCCTGTCCAAGGACGGCTATGCGATGCATTTCGTCACCGAGGCCTACAAGCACCTCAAGGCCGTCGGCGCGTTCGGTTCAGGAGTCGACCTGCTGCGCGAGGCCGCGGTGGCAGAACAACTCGCCGACAGCACGGACGTGGTCGTCGCGAACGGTGTCGTGTCCACCACGGCGGCCGCGGATGACCTGTCGGATCAGTTCTCCGAGGCGTTCGCATCCGTGCTTGCCCAACACCGGGCATGGCAGCGCGAGACCGATCCAGTGCCCGCCTGACATCAGCCGATTTGCGTTCAGTCTGCGTGTTGGGCGCCAGACTGCGAATAGTCCAGGCGTGGGTACGCGGCGGTCCGCCCACTGATCGGCTCGGACTCGTTCGCGCTTCGAAGTGGGTTCACATTCGCGGAAGGACGGATGCGGTGCAGACATTCCTGCCCTACGACGGTTTCGAAGAATCGGCACGGGTGCTCGACACGCGTCGACTCGGCAAGCAACGGGTGGAGACCATTCAAATTCTCCGTGCATTGACGGTGCCCGGCTACGGCTGGCGCCACCATCCCGCCGCGGCAATGTGGGCGGGGTATGAAGAGGCACTGGCCAGGTATGGACTTGATGTCTGTTCGATCTGGTGCGGCCTCGGCAACGCCGACACTTGCGCAGTCACACTGATTTCCGATCTGACGCATGGGACCGGGGTCACGGCGCCACGCCTGCAGGGGGAGTTGGCGGCCGCCGGTGAGGTGCCGCCATGGCTCGGCGATGCTGCGTTTCACCGGAGCCATCAATCGGCGCTTGTGCGCAAGGATCCGGCCCACTACCGGCAGTTCTTTCCAGGCGTGCCAGACGATCTGCCCTACGTCTGGCCCGAATCAGACCGAGAGCGACGGGTACCGAGGCGCTAGCACCGAGGGAACCAGCGCTGGTGCCAGCGCTTCAGAAGTCCTGCACCTGAGCGCACTACATGCGGTGTCGACGACTATTGACCGGTGCGTACGGCGTGGGATCGATGTCGGGCCGACGGCCCTCGCGTGCACGTCTGGTCGGAGGTCTGCTCGTGCCGCTACTGGCCGACCGTGAATGGACGGCGTTGTGCGCCACCGTGATCGCTTGGGGCGACTGCGCGTTCAACACCACGAGGGCAGCAGATCGCCTTCACCTCATCGCAATACGCTCATATACCGCCTCGACAAGATCGCGCGAGTGCTGCGGCTGTCACTCGACGAGTCGCCCTGTACGTCACCTGCGTCATCGATGAACTCGGTCGGCGAAGTGGCGCTGCAGCCGCCCGTGCCGGTGACCGAACAGGGCGCGTATGCCGACCGCCACGATCGGCGTCAGCGGACGTAACGGCAGGCGCAGTTGGAATGTAAGACGGTCGCGCACAAGGGTTTTCCCGTCGGCCTCCGGGGTGAGGCTGCGCTCATGCCGCCACCGCTGCATGCTCAACATCGTCGACTCCTCGTCGAAGCCCTGTCCTGGCCGCAGTTCGGCGATCGTCAGGCGGTCGTAGTCGAACGGGAAGGCGCCGAATAACCGCATCCAGCACCGGCCGATCGGCTCACCGACCGGCACGCTGTCGACCGTCAAGGCTTTGGCGCCACGCGGCATCGACATCGTCATCCATGGCCGGAGTTCGTCGTTGATGCCCTCCGGCGTGACCACACGAGCCCACACCTGCTCTGCGGTGGCCTCGACGACGCTCTGCCGTTCAATGATCATTGCGCTCCAACGGTATCCGAGGTAAACGGGCAGCGGTCAGTTACGTCAGGCTGCTACCTTGATTCAAGGGTGTGCCGGGAAGACTGGTCGGCATCGATGAACGCCGACCGAGAGAGCACACAATGAGTAATCGACGCGACCGGATAGGTGGTCGACTGCTCACCCGCGGCTCCTGGTCGGAGGCCAAGCGGTTCGCCGAGATCCTGCGCAAGGAAACCGTCGGCGGCGTGCTGCTGCTGGTCGCCGCCGGTGTAGCGGTCGGGTGGGCCAATTCGCCTTGGTCGCAGGCGTACCGCACCATCTCGGAGTTCGCTGTCGGCCCCGAATCGCTGCATTTGCAGCTGAGCATCTCGGCGTGGGCTGCCGACGGCCTGCTGGCAATCTTCTTCTTCGTCGTAGGCCTGGAGCTCAAGCGCGAGTTCGTCGCCGGGGACCTGCGCGATCCCAGCCAGGCCGCCCTTCCGATCCTCGCGGCCGTCGGCGGCATGGTCGTTCCCGCGGCGATCTTCGTGGCGATCAACATGATCGGCGGACATCCTGAGAATCTGATCGGCTGGGCGGTGCCGACGGCCACCGACATCGCATTTGCGCTCGCAGTGCTGGCGGTGCTGTCCACCCACCTGCCGACCGCGCTTCGCACCTTTCTATTGACGCTCGCCGTCGTGGACGACCTGCTCGCGATCACCGTCATCGCCGTGTTCTACACCGATCAACTCTCGGTGGGGCCGCTGGCGCTGGCGCTGATCCCCGCGGGCTTGTTCGCACTGGCCGTGCAACGCGGTGTGCAGCAGTGGTGGCTGCTGGTGCCGCTGGCGCTGCTCACGTGGGGCCTCATGCACGCCAGCGGTGTGCACGCGACGGTCGCTGGAGTGCTGCTCGGTTTCGCAGTCCCGGTGCGGGGTCCGGCAGGCCTGCCCACTGCCGAGCGGTTCGAGCACCTGCTGCGGCCGGTCTCCGCGGGCTTCGCGGTGCCGGTGTTCGCCTTTTTCGCGGCGGGCGTGACGGTCGGCGGCTGGTCCGGATTTGGCGCGGCGATGGCGCATCCGGTCACGCTCGGCGTCGTCACGGGCCTCGTGGTTGGCAAATGTGTCGGGGTGTTCGGCACCGCGTTCTTATTGGCCAAGTTCACCGGCGCCACTCTCGACGACAACCTGGCGTGGCGCGACGTTCTCGGCGTGTCGCTACTGGCCGGCATCGGCTTTACCGTGTCGTTATTGATTGGTGAGCTGGCGTTCGGGCACGGCACCGCGGCGGGCGCCGACGTCAAGATCGGTGTGCTCGTCGGGTCCGTTATCGCAGGTGTACTGGCGTCTTTGGTGTTGTTGAGCCGCAACGCGGCATATCGGCAGATCTATCTGCTGGAGACCACCGACGCCGATCACGATGGTGTGCCCGACATCTACGACTCTCGACAGGACTGACACACGCCCCCCTGCGTACACTGACGGGATGCTTGAACAGATCCGCGGTCCCGCCGATCTGCAGCACCTGTCCCAGTCGCAACTGAGCAATTTGGCGCAGGAGATCCGTGAATTCCTGATCCACAAGGTCGCTGCAACAGGCGGGCATCTCGGCCCCAACCTCGGTGTCGTCGAGCTCACGCTCGCGCTGCACCGCGTGTTCGACTCGCCGCACGATCCGATCATCTTCGACACCGGCCATCAGGCCTACGTGCACAAGATGCTGACGGGGCGCAGTCACGACTTCGACACGCTGCGCAAGAAGGGCGGCCTTTCGGGCTATCCGTCACGCAGCGAGAGCGAGCACGACTGGGTGGAATCCAGCCACGCCAGCTCGTCGTTGTCCTACGCCGACGGGCTGGCCAAGGCGTTCGAGCTCAGCGGGCATCGCAACCGGCATGTGGTGGCGGTGGTCGGCGACGGCGCGCTGACGGGCGGCATGTGCTGGGAAGCGCTGAACAACATCGCCGCGGCCCAGCGGCCGATAGTGATCGTCGTCAACGACAACGGCCGCAGCTACGCGCCGACGATCGGCGGGTTCGCCGAGCACCTGGCCGGTCTGCGGCTGCAGCCGGGCTACGAGAAGGTGCTCGAGGAAGGTCGCAAGGCGGTGCGCGGCGTGCCGCTCATCGGCGAGATCTGCTACCAGTGCATGCACAGCATCAAGGCGGGCATCAAGGATGCGCTGTCGCCGCAGGTGATGTTCACCGACCTCGGCATCAAGTACGTGGGGCCGATCGACGGCCACGACGAACACGCGGTGGAGAGCGCGCTGCGCAACGCGCGGGGCTTCAACGCGCCGGTGATCGTGCACGTCGTCACCCGCAAGGGCATGGGTTACCCGCCGGCCGAGAATGACGAGGCCGACCAGATGCACTCTTGCGGTGTCATCGACCCCGAGACCGGGCTGGCCACGTCGATTCCCGGGCCCGGCTGGACCTCCGCGTTCTCCGAGGCATTGATCACCTACGGCGCGAAAAGGCGCGACATCGTCGCGATCACCGCGGCCATGCCCGGCCCCACCGGGCTGTCCCAGTTCCGGCAGCGGTTCCCGGACCGGTTCTTCGACGTGGGGATCGCCGAGCAGCATGCGATGACGTCGGCGGCCGGGCTGGCGATGGGCGGCTTGCATCCTGTCGTCGCGATCTATTCGACCTTCCTCAACCGGGCGTTCGACCAGGTCATCATGGACGTGGCGCTGCACAAGCTGCCGGTGACGATGGTGCTGGACCGCTCGGGCGTCACCGGACCAGACGGTGCGAGCCACAACGGCATGTGGGACCTGTCGATGCTGGGCATCGTGCCGGGCATGCGGGTCGCCGCGCCGCGCGACGGTGCCCGGCTGCGTGAGGAACTCGGCGAAGCGCTCGACATCAATGACGGGCCTACGGCCATCCGCTTCCCGAAAGGCGATGTCGGCGAAGACATTCCGGCGGTCGAACGGCGCGGAGGTATCGACGTGCTGGCGGTGCCGACGGAGGGCCTTTCCGACGACGTGCTGCTGGTCGCGGTCGGGCCGTTCGCGAAGATGGCGCTGGCCGTCGCCGAGCGGCTGCGCAATCAGGGCATTGGTGTGACGGTGGTCGACCCGCGGTGGGTGCTGCCGGTACCGGATGCGATCGCGGAGTTGGCGACGGCGCACAAGCTGGTCGTCACCCTCGAGGACAACGGCGTGAACGGCGGCATCGGCTCGGCCGTGTCGGCGGCCCTGCGCCGCTCCGAAATCGACGTGCCATGCCGCGACGTCGGGCTGCCACAGGAGTTTTTCGCACAGGCGTCGCGCGGCGAGGTGTTCGCCGACGTCGGCCTGACCGATCGCAACGTCGCCCGTCAGATCACCGGATGGGTGGCAGCGCAGGGTGCCGCCGTCGCCGAGCGCGAAGTCAGCGAGCGCCTCGACTAACTCTGGCGCGCTCCGTCGGCTGGATGCGCCACGTCGATCACCGATTCGATTGCGCGCCGAATATGTTCGGCAGCGCGGTCAGGGTTCCGGCTGGCCGGTGTCGAGCCAGGCGATGACGGCCTCGAGGGTGACGGTGGGGACGAGTCGCGCCGCCCAGTCCCGCCACCCAGTCCCGCCACCGTCCGGGATCCTCTCGGTCAGGTAGTGGTCAGCGAGCTCAATAGAGGTGGACCGGATGGAGTCGACCACGTCGTGAGGGGGCCGGTGGCGAGCGATGGTAAGTGATCACGAACGGTTGACATAGACTTACCGTTCGTACACACTTACCAATGTGGCCGCGTCTGTGGATACCGTGCTGGATGCGCTGGGGGATCGCACCCGCCGCGCCATCCTCGAAAAGCTGGTGCTCGGCCCGGTTGCGGTGGGGGTGCTTGCCGACCAGTTGCCGGTGTCGCGGCCGGCGGTATCGCAGCATCTACGGGTACTCAAAGAAGCCGAACTGGTAGTCGAGTCGGTGGCCGGCACCCGTCGGCTCTACCGCATCAACCGGGCAGGCCTGATGGTGGCGCGCGACTACTTCGACCGGTTCTGGGAAACCGCCCTCGACAATTTCGCCCTTCTGGCCGCGGCGGAAGCCGATGAGACGTAAGGAGTTTCGATGAGCACTGAATCAGCCGCAGCCGTAGAAGTCGTCCGATCGGTGAGTGTTCCGCTCACGCCGGCCCGCACCTTCGAGCTGTTCACCAGTCGGATGACCGACTTCTGGCGAAGGAACATTCCATCGGCAGTTCCGAGCTCGCCGAGGTGGTCGTCGAACCCCGGGCGGGTGGGCGGTGGTTCGAACGCGGGGTCGACGGCAGTGAATGCCAATGGGGCAGGGTCGTGACGTGGGAGCCACCGCACCGGGTCGTGCTGCTGTGGCAGATCGCAGCCAATTGGCAATTCGACCCCGAATTCGCGACCGAGGTCGATGTGACGTTCACCGACGAGACCGGCGGTCGCACCGTCGTAGAGCTGCGGCACCGCGACTTGCAGCGCTACGGAGATGCAACCGAACAGATGCGGGCGATATTCGACGATCCCAAGGGCTGGACCGGCACCCTGGCTGGCTTCGTCGCCATCGCGACCGCGGAAACGTGATGGACGGGCAGGGCCACGCGCCGTCGACAATGCAGATGGCGCGCGAGGAACGCCAGGACTTCGCCGCGCTGCTCGCCGAACTCTCACCCGATCAGTGGGAGCAACCCAGCCTGTGTGAGCGGTGGCGGGTGCGCGACGTTGTCGCCCATGTCCTCAGCTACGACGAGCTGAGCCGGTGGGGCCTTGTCAAACGATTCGCCAAGGGCGGCTTCTGGCCCCACCGCATCAACGCGGTCGGCGTCGCCGAATACGCCTCGCGCTCACCCGCGCAGCTCACCGAACTGATGCGCGTGTGCATTCAACCGCGCGGTCTCACAGCGGGTTTCGGCGGCATGATCGCCCTTGTCGACGGCTTGATCCATCAGCAGGACATCCGGCGCGCGCTCGGCATCCCGCGCACCATTCCGCAGGAGCGCCTGCGCGCCGTGCTGAACTACGCGCTCACGGTTCCGGCAGTGCGCGGCGCGCACCACTCCCGTGGCGTTCGACTGGTGGCTACCGATATGGACTGGGCTCACGGTGAGGGCCCCGAGGTGCACGGCACCGGCGAAGCGCTCTTGATGGCGATGGCGGCTCGCCCCGACGCGCTCAGCGACCTCACCGGCCCCGGGAAATCCCTACTGGCCCAACGGATCGCATGACCCGACTCACCTCAACGTGCAGGCGCCGCACTTCGATCGGCCGGAATGCGGTAATAGAGGCAGCAGCTGCGGCGGTGAAAGGCCAGATTCAAACCGGTGATCACTCCGGCGTCGTCGAGTTTCCTTGTCGCCAAAGGTGATTCGGTAAACCGGGCGGCCGGCTCGCGCAGATCGGGCCGCGCGACCTGCAATGCCCGAGACGCCACAGCGAACTCGCGAACGGCGCTAGCCGTCAGCCTCCGGTGGTGTGAGCGCTTCGATTAACTGCGCGAGCAGACGCAGAATCACCCTTCGCGCGGCGTAACGGTGCGATTCTACGTCTGCTCGCCGGGATTGGTGAGCGCCTCCGTCAGCACCGGGACGACGAGCTCGCGCTGCCACGGCCGCACCAGCGCCTCACGCAGGAAGTCGTCGACCGCGGCCGCGGTGTTTTCGGCCGGCTGCCAATCCCAACACAGCCGGCGCACCACGTCGGGGGAGACGAGGTTCTCCGTTGGCACCGAAACCCGTTGCGACAGTTCGGTAAGGCCGGCGCGAGCGGCCTCGAGCCGCACCGCCGCCTCGGGTTTGCGACGAGCCCACCGCGATGCGGGCGGCGGGCCGTTCGACGGCTCCTGAGCCTGTGGCGGATCCGCGGTGGTGCGTGCGCGGGCCAGCGCCTCCAGCCACACCTGCGCGCTTCGGCGTTGCCGTGATCCGCCGAACACCGGTAGCTCGGTCAGCTTTTCGACGGTGTCGGGGTTGGCTGTCGCAGCGTTGATGATCGCGGCGTCGGGCAGGATTCGTCCCGGCGCGATGTCCCTGCGGCGAGCGATGTGGTCGCGGGTGGTCCACAGCTCGCGCACCGCAGCCAGCGCGCGCGGGTCACGAATCTTGTGGATGCCCGAGGTGCGACGCCACCGGTCGCGCCGCGTCGGCGCAGCCTCAAAGGTGCGCAGGTGCTCGAATTCCTGTGCGGCCCAGTCGCTCTTGCCCTGCTCCTCGAGCACCGCGGCGATGGCGTGGCGCAGATCCAGCAGCACCTCTACGTCCAACGCCGCGTAGTTCAGCCAGTCATGCGGCAGCGGACGCTTCGACCAGTCGGCCGCGCCGTGGCCCTTCATCAACTGCACGCCGAGTAGCCGCTGCACCATGGTGGCCAGGTTCACCCGGTCGAAGCCCGCAAGCCGGCCCGCCAACTCGGTGTCGTACAGCGTCACCGGCGTCATGCCGATCTCGGCCAGGCACGGCAGATCCTGGTCCGCCGCGTGCAGGACCCACTCGTCGGTGGCCAGTATTTTGGCAATCGGGGCCAGCGTCGTCACCGGATCACCGCCGTGGTTGACCGGGTCGATCAGGACGGTGCCCGCCCCCGCCCGGCGGATCTGCAGCAGGTACGCGCGATTGGAATACCGAAAGCCCGACGCGCGTTCGGCATCGACCGCAAACGGTCCGTCACCCGAGCCCAAAAGATCTGCAGCCCTGGCGATTTCGGTGGCAGTCACGGAAAGATCGGGCACACCGTCGCGCGGGGCAAGTAGCGGTGTGGCTTCGGGCTCGGCCGTCTCGGCGGCCACGGAGTCATCCCCGGGGGAGTCTGCCATGTGTCAAGCGCGGCTGCGAGAGCTCAAATCGGTGACCCCGTCCGGGGGCAGGCCGGCGGCGTGCTCGAGCACCTCGCAGAATGCTTGCACGTGTGGACCCAGCTCCAGGGTCGTCGCCGTCCACGACGCCCGCAGCTCCAGCTGGTGGGCGCGCGGTGGGCCGGAGATATCGCCGTAGCGCACCGACGTCGTGGCGGTGACGGTGCCGCCGAGCGCGGTGACATGCTCGGCCCGCGATTCCAGCGCGTCGACAAGCCAGCTCCAGGCCACCTCGGGCAGCAGCGGGTCGACGGCCTCGCTGGAATCCAGGTCGGCCTGGATGTAGGCGACCAGCCGCATCGTGCCGTCCCAGGCCTCGGCGCCTTCGGGGTCGTGGAGCAGGATGAGCCGACCGAACGCGTCGCCTTCCGAGCGCTCGGGGACGATGGCCGTATCGGGGTGCCGGACCTCAGCGCCCAGCGCGTAGCTGAACGGCGCCAGCCGCTGCGGCGGGCGGATCGGGCCGAGCTCGATTTCCGGTCGCACGGTGGTGGCATTCATCGCCGCCACCGCTTCGCGGAATTGAGCCGGTTCGGCGGTGGTCACGCCGTTTGACGCTAGCCCATTTGGCCAGGTGTGTGCGCAGGCGCGCCGATTTGTACCCGATGTGAAACCACAGGGACCGCTGAGGCGTTTCCGGCGCAGAAAGGCGCAGGAAGCACCCGGTTCGGAATGAGACGATGGCAGCATGCCTGAGCGGCTCGCGGATGCCATCGACGAACTCGCACAGCCCAACCGGCCGCAGCGCCCTGAACCGCAGATCCAAGCCGATCCGGCGCTGCGCCGGCCTCGGCTGTTGCGCAACGCCCCGCAGCTGTTGGTCGCGGTCCTCGTCTTTGCTGTGGCCGGCATCGCGGGCTGGGCCACATTCTGGGCGCTCGGCATATCCGCCGTATCGGACCGGCTGGGCCCGCTGTCGGATCGTCTGGCCATCCGCGCTGCGGCCGGAGTCGTTGTCGGCGTCGTCGTCGGCGGGCTGGTCGCGTGGGCGTTCAGGCCAATTCAGACTCTTAGGGGAGCCGCCCGCAGCCGTCTTGTCACATGGCGCCGGCGCACCGCGCGCATTCCGTTGTTCGCGTCTGTGGCGGCGGCTGTGCTCATCGGGCTCATCCTGAGCGCGCTGGCGACGCGGGCAATCAGTGGCGCCTTCGTGATGGATGCCGGGGCCGCGACGGCCGTCGACGTCCTCAAGGCGGCTCTGCCGGCGATCGCGGGGATAGTGGTAGCCGTCGGCCTCGTCGTGGTGTATCGGCGCCAAAAGGGCTCGGAGCGAAGAGAATTCGAGCACCGCTTCGGCGCGGCGACCGTTCAGCTCGGCGGATCGGATGTGGCAGTGCGCGTGGCCGGCGTCTATGCGCTGGCCGCTGTCGCCGACGAGAGTCCCGCCTTCGCGCGCCGCCAACAGTGCATCGACATGCTGTGCGGCTACCTTCGCCTGCCCTTCGATCCCGACTCCGGTGACAACCACGTGACCGAGTTCGTGTCAACCACCACCTGGTCGGCGACCCCGCCCGCCACCCATATCGAGGAGCAACGCCGCCAGGCGATACGCCAGAACGACCGCGTAGTGCGGAACACGATCATTCGGGTGATCGGGCGCCACCTTCGAAGCAATGCCGACACGAGCTGGTCCGGCAACGACTTCGACTTCACCGGCGTGCTCCTCGAGGAGGCCTCTCTGGACGGTGTGACGTTCAGCGGACGCCACGTCTCGTTTGAGCGGGCGACGTTCCGCACCCAGACCACCTCGTTCGACGGCGCCGCCTTCAACGCCGAGAACGTCTCGTTCGGCGGCGCCAAGTTCGAATCCGAGACCACCTTCACCGGAGCGACGTTTCGGGCCAGGCGCACCTCGTTCGCGGGCGCCACGTTCGCCGGTACGAACATCTCGTTCGACGGCACACGATTCACCGGCGAGCACGTCTCATTCGACCGTGCGAGCTTTGCCGCCGAGAGGACGACGTTCCTGTCCGCGAAGTTCAAGTGCCTTCGCGCCTCGTTCGACTCGCCCGCCGAATGGAAGGACGTCGAATTCGACTGGGACACCGAACACGTCGCAGGAGACAGTCTGCCGACGATTCCCCGGTGCATCGCGCCGCGCCCATGGCCGCCCGATCTGACGGGTGAGGAGTAGCAGCGTCGGTTCTGGCCCATGGCAGCATTAGGGGCGATGGATACCCGCCGTGAGCTGCCCGAGTCGCCCTATCTGGCCGCAGCCAGCGGCCGCAAAGCCAGCCGCGTGCCGGTGTGGTTCATGCGGCAGGCTGGCCGTTCGCTTCCCGAATACCGGGCGCTGCGCGCGAAGAACACCATGATGCAGGCGTGCTTCGATGCCGAGCTGATCACCGAGATCACCCTGCAGCCGGTGCGTCGGCACGGCGTCGACGCCGCCATCTTGTTCTCGGACATCGTGGTGCCGCTGCGGGCGTCGGGCATCGAGCTGGACATCGTGCCCGATGTCGGACCGGTCATCGACCACCCGGTGCGCAGCATCGCCGATGTCAACGCGATGAAACCGCTTGAGCCGCAAGGAGTCGCGCCGGTTGCCGAGGCGGTGTCTCTGCTGGTCTCGGAGCTGGGTGACGTCGCGTTGATCGGGTTCGCCGGCGCTCCGTTCACGCTAGCGTCCTATCTCGTCGAAGGCGGGCCGAGCCGGCACCACGAGCGCACCAAGGCGATGATGCTGGGCGAACCCCAGACGTGGCACGCGCTGATGACGACGCTGACCGATGTGACGATCGCGTTCCTGCAGGTCCAGGTCAACGCCGGGGTGGACGCGATCCAGGTGTTCGATTCGTGGGCAGG